>NZ_SORO01000006.1 GCF_004368965.1 Leptospira meyeri
CCTGCCTAAAGGAGATTTTTGATAAATCCTACAGATTTGCTATTTCTCCAAGGAAAGCTCTTAAGCAAGCCATTTGTAGTAATGAAGAACGCTTAATGTTGAAGATGGAGCTAGAAGAATTTGAAAAAAGAACCAACTTCGTCCTGAATAATTCACTCATTGTCCATATTACTCATGCAAGATATCTACTAATGAGTCCCAGCCAACTTACCAAATGGGATATTATTGTAATCGATGAAGATATAATGAGCACCGTAATCTCACCAAGGAAAATACCAATCGGAAATATCCAGATGCTCTTGGAGAAGTTATTTACTAAAGTCTTAGGTGAAGAAAATAATTTAAAAGAAGAAAGAAAAGAATTGAGCGATATAAAATCTTTAATCTTCAGAACCTCGGATCAATCCCTATCATCACCAACTGATAGAGAAGAATTAATAAGATACCTCGCTCCAAAAATAAACAATATACCAAACCTTGACACTTACATAAGGGTTACCGAGACAAATTTAAGGGAAAAAGAAGATGATTTAAAGAGAAAAAAGAAACTTATAGCGAAACTCAACAGAATACTGTCTTCAACTGAAAATGAACCCCTGAAAACACCCTACTTCCCTTCCCAAATGATCAAAGACATTAATACTGAGATTGATGAATCAGTGAAAAAGGCATTCGAGGAAATACTAACTGAAGAAGAGATTACCGACGATTTCCTTCAATCTACCTTAAGTTTATTTTTAAAATCCAAAAATTACCAAAAGTCCGAAGGATTTATTGAATTTATACCCAAGTTTAGATTCACCAACCAGAAAACTATCGTCCTAACAGCCACTCCCCTATTGATTGCGTATGAGAAATTAGCTGGTGATAGACTTGTTAATCACCGAATTATTACACCTGAATTAAAAGCTTCTATCATACAAGATTGTAGCGGAAGCTACTCAAGACAGTCGCTAAAGAATAAATATGGTAAATCATTCTTTACTGATTTAATCGATACATACATCTCTCTTGGATACTATGCAATTTCCTACAAAAACTCCCACCCTCTTCTATCAGCTCACTTTGGAGCCACAACAAGTTTAAGAAGTCTAGAAGGAAAAAATCTAATTATTGCTGGAACTCCTAATGTTAGACCAGAAACATTTAGGCTTCAGTGTGCTTATCTGGGATTGAAACATAATTCTGTGGTAAACTACTCCGAAGCCATTGAGAGAAAAATTGATAATGGAAATGAAGTCAATTTCAATGGTTTTGAATTCCTATTTGTGACCTTGAGTGAAGATGAAGAGATTATAAGATTCCAACTCACGTTGATTGATGCGGAATTAGTTCAAGCTCTCGGAAGAGTGAGACCATATGAACATGGAGCAATAATTTTTCTATTCGCTAGACTACCAATTCCAGGGGCAAAATTTCTATGATAAAATTGAAAATATTCCCAATAAAGTACAATAAAATAAATTTAACTCATATTAGCTGCCATATTATTTCTTATCATTTTTTTACTAAGAATAGGATTTTTGTCTCGAAAAATTCAAAAGCTCGTTGATAATGCCAATTGAAAAGATTGCTCTTTTTGATTTTCTTTTTGAAATTTTAAAAACTTAAAGAAGTAAAGAGTATAATAATAAGAAGGAGAGGTAAATGAATTCATTTAATAATTCAAATGATAATAGTGTTTCATTGACTCTTTGGGAACTCCTTCTTAAAGTTAAACTCGAAGTAAATTCTACAGGAATATTAAAATCAAATCCCTTGGAGCACTTAAACATCGGAATTATATATGAATTATCGAGAAGGCTTAAAAGAAATTCAGCTTCGCAAAAAATGGAACTCATAGATTGGCAAAAGAATCCTAAACTAGCCAACGAACTTGCTTCAAAAATTTCAAATAACAAATATGAATTCGGCATTGCGAGGCAAACCACTATCCAATCAAACGGTAAAGATAGAATAATTTATTCGTATCGACTTGAAGACAAAATAGTTCAAAAAATCATCTCACTAGTATTAAATGAGATTTTTGATCATGAATTCTTTTCTGAATCCTTCGCCTATAGACCTAACATGAGTATTCAAGCAGGGATGAGGTTAATCGATCAACAGTATCAAGAGGAGAAATATTGTTTAAAGCTAGATATTCACAAATGCTTCAATAATATTGATAACTTGAAGTTAATTCAGATTCTTGAAAGTAAAATCAAGCACCCACATTTTTTAAAAATCATAAAGAAATCCTTAAACACTTACACAAAGTCAGACGGAAAAAAAGTGAAACATTCTGGAATTCCCCAGGGTAGCGTACATGCACCTATACTCGCAAATATTTACTTGCATCACTGTCTGGATAAACCATTGAGGGAAACCTACCCCGATATAAAATTTTATCGCT
Source organism: Leptospira meyeri (assembly GCF_004368965.1). Lineage (NCBI taxonomy): Bacteria > Pseudomonadati > Spirochaetota > Leptospiria > Leptospirales > Leptospiraceae > Leptospira > Leptospira meyeri. The sequence goes on from NZ_SORO01000006.1 coordinate 2,396, forward strand.
ATGCAGATGATCTGCTACTAACAACAATTAAGGAGGATACAAACAATCAAATCAACAATTGGATTGAAAACACATTAAGGAGCCAAAATCTAAGTATCTCAGAGAAGACTCCAAATATCTCTCTGGAACTTAAGAATGGGCAAAAATTCCTTGGATACAAGGTTAGAAAGGAACAGGAACGATTAGTCATAGACATAGACCAGAGTAAGATCATACAAAAGATTCTTGAAATAGGTCTAAATACACCAAAGCACCTGAACAACTACCTTAGAAGCCAACTCAAATCCACAAGCATCTCGAAGGATACACATAGGTCCTGGTACTACATGTTGGTAGAACTACCCACCTTGATAAGGAGGGAGTTAAGCACCAAGGTGAAGCCAAGTAGTCTTGACACCATCCTTCACGAGATAGACTCTGCGAGTAAACCTTTGCTTAGAGAGTTGTCATCACAGCTACTCGAACATCAAATAAATTAAATCAATGCGTAACCATATTCTAGGGAAACAGGAGGAAAATTACAATATATCCCTAATAAAATTTAAAATTCGGTTATGAAAAAAATAAAAAAGCTCCTATTACAGAAGGACATCTCCTCTCTTATAGGAGCCATTGATTTCATTTCTTTTATAATTTGAATTTAATATCTTCTTATCGATATGGCTATTCATGTAACTAAAATTGAAATAAATTAATTAATTAGATTCTATGATTCCTTTCAAAAAAGGACTAACTAAGGGAAACGAATCGTAACGTCATGAAGTTCGACTTACTAATTTAGTGAAGTACCAACAAAAGGAATCATAAAATACTATGAAATATATCCAATACCAAAATCAATCTGAGAATTTTATAAAGTTCACCATGGAGAGTGTGAATCGATCCGAAATTTTTGGATTGATTGAAGAACTTTCCAATTTTTATCTCCTTCAAATATTCATGGATGAGATATCTCAAAATAAGTTGGAAAATCCAATTGAATTCTCCAGGATAATGCTCGAAGATGATAGACTCAAAGAATTTACAAAAACTATCAAAAATAAGTTACGTGCTATTAAAATGATGCCCGAAGTAAGTTTTAGCGAATTACTTATAAATTTACCAATTATAGAAAAAGTATATTTAGAAAATTATACTGCACAGGAAAGAAACGATATCGACGAGCTTTTCAAAAAAGTAATACGTAATATCATTTTGGAGAGAATGAAAACTTAATTTACTTCAAATTGGACTGCTTTGCAAGTTTTGAATGAATCTTAAGGGAGATATCGTGATCTCTTTGCCTATCACAATCATTAAATATCTCATGAAGATTAGAGCTGAAACATGCTTCCCCGAACTTGACTCTAATTTGCTTGAACTTAAAACCTGGGTTTCTATTTACTAACATGCGTAATAGTCTATCGAGATAATTACAGATAGGGTCGAAATTACTCTGAACACCTGTAAAACCTTTTTCAATCACATGAGAATATTTTAAATTTAAATCAGTTGAATTCATTTACGAAATCAATTTGAATATGAATAAGATTCTATGATAGTCTTATAATTGATAAGAGATTACTTTCCCATCGTAACTACCAATCGAAATCCGAGTGATGGGGATTTATGATCGGGAGGGAAAAAGAACCTGTGTAGCGGTCGATAATTCAATCCTCCGTGACCGTCAATATCAAATGAACCTCCTCTTGCTGATTTTAAAGTACTAGGAGTAATTCCTTTCGGGTCTATAGAAGGTGCATTTATATAAAGATTTTCATCAAACCAATCATCACACCACTCCCAAACATTTCCGAGCATATCATAAACTCCAAAAGAGTTAGATTTTTTCTTTCCGACTGGTTGTGAATTGTTCTTACTATTGTGCAAAGTCCAAGCATTCTCAAATATGTATTTTTCTGAAAATTCAGCTATTCCTTTGTCATTCGCCACATATTCCCATTCTGCTTCAGTAGGCAGACGATAAATTCTTTCATTATCTAAATTAAGTTTGCTGATATATTTTTGAACATCAAACCAACTCACATTCTCAACAGGACAATTTAAGCCACATTCCTTATTAAGTGAAGGATTGTTTCCCATTACATCTTCCCACTGTTTTTGAGTAACTTCAAATTTACTTATGTAAAAATTCTTAGATATAGTAACTTTACGTTTTGGTTTCTCAGAATCGAAACATTCCTTATCTTTCTTTTCGTCACAACCCATCAGAAAATTACCAGAGGGGATCAGTATAAATTCAATTCCATATTGATCCTTAAATTTTGAGTTAATATTTTCAGAGAAAATAGAACTCTTATTTAAAGTAACTAAAGCCAAAACAATGACAAAAAAAATGTATTTCACTTTCATTTCCTCCCTCCATTAATTTATCTCCTATATTATCTAAGAATATAACTAAGTAATTGAAATTTTTTTCCACAAATTATCCAATTCCAAATTTAATTTAAAGATTATACCAAAAAGCATCCGCTCAATTTATTCACAAATTTTTTAAAGATTCCAAATATAGTCTCCTAACTTCTTCTATCTATTCAATGCTTCCACAAAGATTCACCATTTATGCTAAAAACTCTAAAGTTTTTCACTTTCAAATTAATTTGTCTAAATTTTATCATTTTTTCTTGGATATATGGCAATCCTTCCCTAAAGTTTATCTTATAATTTTCAAAATTCTCTTCATTTAATATTCCATTATACTTTGTTGAAATGAAGGCTTTCTCTGTCTTGAAGTCAAAATCATATTCAGCAATCAATTCTACTCCAAAGTATTTTGCATGACCAAAATTTTCGTAAACATTAGCTTCCAATTTTAAAATTAATTCAGGATCATCGAAAATTGCAAATCCTCCTGAATAGGTAGTTTTAGGTCTAATATACAAAGCGACTGAAGGCTTCTTATCAAGAAGCCGATATGAATAATCGAACTCAGCTCTAATATACTTTTTTGATTTCAATGGATATAAATCTTGAAGTTTCTTTTTAAAATCAATCGCATTCAACCGTTCACTTTCTGGAGTAAATCCAAAATAATTTTCTGGATAATCAATTTTGTTTAAGTTCAGCAAAAAAAAGTTTTTCATATTTTCGTCGTCACGTAGGTCAATAGTATCATTCGGGTTTATACCACCTAATAACCTATTCTCATTTTGTTTTACTTGTTCTTTCCAATTACCTGAAACATGAGTAAAATTCTGCTTATTTTGTTCTCCTATAATAATATATGTTTTAATTTCTTCTTGCAGTTGGCTATGTGGACGCACTCCCCTTAGCCCAATATTTTCCTTTTCCAAAATTTTATAAAATTCTTCAAAAACTCCCCAGCTTTGGCTCTCGGTGACTTCATATATTTTTAACTCTTGAGAATTTAATCGAACCTGATCATACCATGCTAAGGAAGAAAACGGTTTCTTTGAATCAAGCAATTTCCACCTAACTCCTGAATATGTATGCTCAAGCACAGTATCTGCCGTTAATTTAATTCTCTCTTTATTACACTCTAAGAATAATTCGTAAGTGTCGCTTAAATCCCATTTATAACAATTTTGAAACGAATTGATATCGGATTCAAAAGTTCCATCTTCCTTCAGAAAGAATAAATAATATTTGTCGACGTATTTATGTGAAAGGAAGTAAATTGGTTCTCCAATTAAAAATTTCAGCTTGTGATCCGAAGCTTTAATTTTTTCTGTATTCGTTGCACAACCGAAAAACGAAAAGAATAATAAAAAAAGCGAGATTCCTTGACTAAAATATAACATAACAACCTACGATAACCTTAATTTTTTAAGTAAAAATATACATATAGTAACTACTAACATTATATATCCAAAACCCAATAATATTCCTGTTATCAATCTCCTGACGTTAATTGAATCAAAACCATAATACTCTTGTAAGCTCCAATCAATTAAAGCAGGTAGCATTGACGCTATAGCTACCCAAGGAGAAATTATAAGTTCAAATAATAAAAACATTACCAAAACCAAAGCCTGACCTATAATTACACCTGTGCATCTTGCACACACAGGAAATTGCGAACCTTTATAGTAGAAACTTCTCTCAGGCAACTGATGGCACATGAACGGAAGAGTTGCCAGATAGGCTCTCGATATATCGATTAAATTCTTGATCATATATTGTTAATTTCGTATTACTGTTGTTTTGGTTTTGCCTGAACCGCACAATCCACAGAGAAGACCAAAGGGACCCAAAGCAAACATACCAAGACATGCACGAAAAAAACGAAATCCTTTAGTTTCTGTTTTAATGGTTATTGTTTCTGAAGGTTTAATATTAGAATTAACTTCACTTTTCTCTGGCTCTATTATCTCTGACTTTTGAACAACAGCCTTTAATTCTTCTAAAGTGGCAACCTTTGCACTAACTGACCTCTGAAAACAGTTAATGCAAATTTTATGTCCTTTAAAGCGAATCAAAGAGGTATTTAAGAATTTTAGTTCAACTCCGCAACTTGGGCAAGATGCCATTTTTAACCTCTTATATTTGGAAGTTATCCTTAGAATGAAAACTTCTTATTTCAATGTAGATGTCTTCAAACTGAGAATTTATTCCCGAGGATTTTATTTTTTTAAGTATTTTGCCTTCTCAATCCTTAATTGACTTTCGATTTCTTTTGGATTCCGTCTAGTAATCGCCACACAAGTTTTTTCTAAATTTGATAACCTCTTTTCGAAAAACCAGGATTTGACTATGGATTCTTCCATTTCATCAGCCAAACTAATCATATCTTTGTTCCTGATCAAGGCATCAGATAGAGTTCGTTCCTTCCCAAAATCCTTATAGAACTGTAGATAATATGCCATCCGTAGGTTTCCCATATGCCAGGGAGACCATGTTTTCCAGCATTTCAGAAGACCTTTTAAACACTTAGTTTCATCAGAAAAGCGAGAGAATCGCTTCAACATATTTTGTGTTCTTAATTCAATATATTTTAATACTAATTCATTCTCGGTAGCCTGATCTTCCGCCAAAAAAGAAGAAATTACCCCTTGCTGAGAAAGAGGAATTAAACGATAAATTAAGTTCCGTATCTCGTCCATTTCTTCAGCTATCTTTTGTTTTCTAAATTGGGGGCTAGTTTTTTTAGAGTAAACGAGTTCATTAAATTTACCAAAAAAATCATTATATTTGGAAATATCATGACAATGTATTTCTGGATCATCGATTAGCGGGTCAACGTTGCAATTCAGGAGAGTGTAATGAACGGTATAATCTTCCAGGAGAAGATAGTATTTTTCCGATAGGGTTCTGATTTCTGGATTGATTAATTTAGGTAAATATTCTGGGAATTTAGAGGGAATAGCTTTATTCAAATTCCTCTTAAGAGTATCTCGAAGATTGACTTGAATAGATGAGAGAATTAAAGGATAACTCTCTTTCCCTTTCAGCTCATCCTCCAATTTAATCTTCTTCAAATTTGGACAATTTCGGTATAAAAATCCAGGATAACCTAAATAAAACTGATTTAGCTCACGATATATATGGTATTCTTCAAAGAGACAAGTTTCTTTTGGAAATTCTAATTCATCCTGTCTCTCTATATATCTTTTTTGATCACGAGTCTTTATTATTTTATCTTGGAATTCCGCATTCTTAAAGTATTCCTGATACGAATTATGATCCGCATTTCTTTGAGCTTCATGAAAGATTGTTATAGGAATTCTATGTTTTTCATAGAATTGAACTATCAAATTATCTTTATCAATATCAGATTCATTGGTGTCTTTCGCTACTAATGGAGAAATAAGAATTAAGAAGAAATAGAAGAATTGCTTCATCTTTTATTTCCTAATTGTCGTAAACGATATCGGATCAATTCTGAGTCTTCTTCGGTAGTCAAAATTCTAATTAGCTCTTCTTCTCTCTTTTCCTTTGGAACTGAAATAGAACTTTTATCATTTAGATAATCATAAACTTCCTTTTTCAATTCTTCAGAATGATGTTGATCCAGAAATCTTTCTAAATTTCCAATTTTACTTTTCTCTTGAGCATTGCTGACATCCTTTTCCTTATCAACTTGAGCAGATTCTATATTAGAATTTGGTCTGGAATATTTTTTATCTATTACTTTAAGAGAATCTATACTTTCGGTTTTTAACTTCGAGTTTTTTCGGATAGCTATAGATTTATTTTCACCTGAAGAATTCTTTGCGGGAACAAAAACCATTTCCAACTCTTGATACTTAGTATTTTCTTCTTTGAAAAAGCTTAAATAAACAACGAAAGCCAAAAATAGTATGATTCCTGATGAATATATTTTTTTTAAACTGGGGATGTATCCAAATTGATTTGCGGGAGAGTATTCACCGAAATGAACTAACTGATAGGCACCAGGATATCCCTTCCCAAATTTCATTTCTAAAATACTTCTGACAACTTTAAGAGCAAATGACGAAGAACGAGATTTTAAGAATTCTGACCAAAAGCCTTTTCCTGCTTCTCTAGCCACATCATTCCGAACATCACCAAGGTATCCGACAACTTCTTTAGCACCTGCCTGGAGAAAGGCATTTGCAAGCAGCGTAGCCGATGAACAGGAGTTAAAGTAAACCAATTGGACATTAGAAAGATCGAAAGAAGCGATTGTCTCAGCATCTAGAATGATATCATCGCTAAGATAGATTCCGTCTCTATAACTATGTCCACTATAATGAATATACTTCATTGATGAAATTTTTTCTAGGAGTCGATTTTTTGTTAGTCCATAGCCAACGAGTTGTTTTGAAACCAAGCGATTTTTATTCCAAATCTTTACGACCTCCTCTCTCTCTTCTTTCATTCCATGAAATAAATTTTCCGCTTTGAAATGATTTTCAATATAAAGAACTCCCTCCCCGATTCTACCTGATGGTGGGAGTCTATCAGAACGTATCGTCCTATAAATTTTTGTATTGTTGGTTTGCAGAATTTCAAATGGTAGTGAAGAGAATGCGAAATCAGCTATGAACCTGGCTGAATCTAGCTCAATTCTTCCAAGAGAATTCCCAAAAAGCAAAGTTTTAAAGTAGTTTGAAAATTCCTGTAATTTTTCACTATAATCTTGATCTTGGGGTTTGCTTTCATCAATCTGGACTGCATCGACTTGCCTTATCCAATCTGACCAACTTACTAGAAACTCAGAGAGAAAACTCTTTTTGATCGAATGGAATGGCTCCACAACATTGAAACGATTACTTGATTCAGAAACTAGAACCTCAGCATATTCTTGTTTTGCGAGAATTCTGATCGTCTTCACAATTCTTATACGATAAGACTTATCTGAGTTGTCACCTATTTTTCAGGCTTCTAAATGAAGAGTGAGACCTATGCTAAAAACTTTCTCTTTTTTCTTTTTAAAAATAACTTCGATTTCCATAGGGTGAGCTAAAGGAGTTTCGAAAGAATTTTTTTTCTCTAAATCGTCGAGAATTTCTGTTTCGACATTATTTATAGCAAGAACAGCCGATAGTCCAATAGAATCAGAAGACTTCACAGATAGAAAGACACTCTTATTATCGGAGGATGGTGTAAATATAAATGTTATATCCTTGTCGTCTAATTTCCGTGTGATTGTGACTGGTCCCGCCGAACTTCCTCTATATGAAAAATCTGCCATTATGCCCTGATATGTAAGTTCGGCTTGATCCGATGCACTTACCAAAATTTTATCTTTGAGGAACCTAAGAATAAACTGAACATGGGTCATTTTTTTTGCTTTTACAATTCCCAGAATCTTTGACCGTTCATCTAACTCTGCTTCATGACCTACATCCATAAGGTATAGAGCCTCTTTCAATGAAACATATTTCACAAAGTAAGATCGATTACTTTGGATTTGCTCTTTCACGAAATTTGATTCTTCGAAAGATAGCTTTCCCTTAATGTAACGCAAAATTAGATCATCATTTATGTTTTTCTTAGGTTCCATAATGAAGATGTTCTCTCATTTGATTAATATTCCCGATTCTTTCATTTTTTTAATTTTTTCTATTCCACGAGCACTTCGAGTTAATACCGTATTTAGTGGAATTTTTAATATATCAGCTATTTCTCGACTTTTGTATCCTCTAAATTTCAAAAGAAGCACTTCACGGAAGGGACTCTCTAAATTTGTCATGAGATATTCTAAAAATTCAGTTTCGTCTTCCGAATCTTGTGAATTTGTATCAGAAGCAAAATGGTGAAAATCTTCAGGCGAGGAGACTATTTCTCGTTTATTTTTTCTGATTTCTTTTCGATTTTCATTTCTAATAATGTTTTTTACTGATTCGCTCAAATATATCAAAAAGCTCGCAAAAAGCTCTCCATCAAATTTCCGAAGAAGTCGGAAATCATCTTCTACTAATTTCAAATAAACGAGTTGGACAACATCTTCATAGTCTTTTCCATAATGATTTTTATGGACTACCCCCGAAATTAATCTGTGAAAAAGATCAATAAATCGATTCCAGGAATTTGTATTCCCTTTTAAACAACCATCCAATATTGACTTTATATCTGGATTATTTGGATTTGAGTATTTCATTGGAAGGCAGATTTTCTATGAATCAGACTAAAATTCGGGTAACTAAATCGAATATCAAGCATTATAGTTTGGTTGAAACCGCCCTATTCTTCTGATTTTTGAAATTGGAACATTTTGTTTGGATTTTAGAAAACATAAAGAAATATATTTCAAATTATTGAAACGCTCAGCAAACTGAATCTTTCATTTAGAAAATTAAACTGGCTAATCTAAAAAGGATGCTACAAATTTACAGATCAGAAGTAATTGGAAAATTGGTTGGTTTTAATGATTTTTAGTAGGCTCAGATAATTTAAAGCTTTAACAATAATATTATTGGATGTATGTTTTGCAAAGATGCCTAATATGGAGAGAAAATCAGTAAATTCAAAGCCTCAAAATCGAAAGTATGTGGTGGAATCGCTGATGGGAATTAGCAAAAACGAGAACCAGGATAATTTCCTTATAATTGAAGAAAAGGATTACTCTCTTTTCTACGTTTTTGACGGGGTTGGTAGTGCTTTAAACAGCAAAAAAGCAACGGAACTATCCAAAGAATACATTTTAATACACTCAAACTCTCATTTCAACAATGGCTTATTTGATTTTGCAAAACTCATGCTTGAAACCAATTCATATTTATTAAATCAAGGAATCCCAGAAGTCAAAACGACTTATTGCTCAGTTTGCATTTCTTTATTAAATCCAAATCTGATACAATATTCAAGCTTAGGTGATTCTCGAATTTATATTATTAATCCGCAATATTTAAAGCAAATTACAGAAGATGATAGATTTTCAACAAATCGTAATTTATTATCAAAATACCTAGGTATGGAGAATTTAAGTTTAAATGATTTCTATACTGAGAATTACAACATTTCCAATAACGAAAAAATTTTGCTATGCTCCGATGGTTTTTACAACTTAATGGAACAGGAGAAAGCTCGCTCTTTTGAAATTCTTAGTAAGCAATATCTTTCTTCTATAAAAAAAAACTTATTCAGTTTCGTGATTAATAAAAACTTAGATGATTCAACTTTTATACTTATAAAGTGAAGCTCAGTATGTTCCAAACAGAAGAAGCATTAGTAAAAAAGCTAAAGAGAAATTATTCAAACATTTGTTATTGGAATACTTTAAGTTTTCCAACGAAGATTTTTGAAGAAGTTGATTTGGGTTTCGGCATTGCCGATTTAGTTATTTCAAAATTGAAAGCGACCAGCATAAATAGGAACAGTTACCTGAATTACTTAGACATTACAATTTACAAAATAATTCAAAATAACTCCGAAATTTCATTTGAACAAATCAAACACCTAACAAGAGCAGACTCAAGAACAATAAAAAAATCAATATCCAAACTTAAACTCGAAAAGTATGTTAAGGAAGTAAATACAATTTATAAACCTGGAAGAACTTACAAGCATTTTCTTTCCGATTCAATTGCGATAGAGGCAAAGTTAAAGAACTGGAGGCGTGCATTGAATCAAGCTTATAGATACAAGTGGTTTGCCTCAACTTCATATGTTGTCTTAGATGAGAAACGAATTTCAAGTGCAGAGTTAAATATCGACTTATTCAAAGAAATGAATGTAGGCTTGGCATGTATAAATAAAAAAGGGAAAGTTTCGATTAGGTATAAACCCAAGAAAGAAAAACCTTTTGATGAGAAAATGCAAATGCTCTTAAATGAGTTAATGCTTGTTTCTTATCTAGACAGAAGGAAGGACTTCCAAATTGCTAAATGATAGTTACTACTTTCCTCTAATAGGAAAACTTTTTGCTTTTCCAAGTTTTCATAAGCTTTTATTGAATCGTCAACTTTCCCAGTAAAAAATTCCTTCCGTCTTTTTAGATCGGGGATTGATTGCAACTCATATAGTAAATTATTTATTGCAAGCAAGTAATTTTTGTGAACTTCAGGCTTATGATTATTCCATAGAAAATTTAAATCCAAGAGAACGTCAGAAAATATATTCTTTTCATTTTTAATCATAGGCAAACACCCTTTTTCACGAACGAGGTCTATAAACTGTGCCTTTACAAAATTCAATAATTTTTCAGAGAAATACCATCCTTTTGAAGGTCCGCCATCTTCTTCCTGTACAAATCTATTTATTTTAAAATTTCTCAAATTTTCATATGTAGCTATTGAAATGAGATCAATATCAGTTAGAGAAAGAAAAACTAGTGCATCCCAATTGGCATAAGCATAAATAGTAAAAAATTTCTGCTTTTTAAGGGTGGAAAAAACTCCCAATAAATTTTTCAAGTATCTCATATCTGTGCTTACTTTTTGCTTTGATTCTGGCTTCGATTCACAGACTATATAATATCCGTCAAATACTATGCTACCATCAGTCAATGCAAATAGGACACTATCAACTTTCGTTTCATCAATAATTGTGTTATTTGTAAATGGAATAGTCATAAAGTATCTATGATTAGTATCTTTATTTTTAAGAAGCCATAAATTTATGGCTTTAACCAATCCTATGAAACTATCAATACTTTCATTTTCGTAGTAATTCGGAATTATAATATCACGAAAACCCATCTCAACTTGAAATTTTATTCCTTCTTTGATAGCCGTTAGCATATATTCATTAGTTGCTGCACCGCCATCGATTTCATTTGAAGGGTGAAATTTATAGGTTTTTAATTTTCCTCCGACGAGTTCTGATGATTCTTTTTTTCCAAAATATTGTAAATCAAGCATCGATAAACCCGACACTTCTTTCAGCTTGTATCCGCTTAATTTTTCCCTTTCAAGGAAATTACTACCAAAACTGTAAGCACAAAAAACAAATCCTTCACCGATTTTGTTTTGAAAATAGGAATCCAAATTCCATTTGAAATTATGTCCGAGTAGATGTATGGTTTTCATATGTTATGGCAATAGATTTATTAAATCTTCTATCAATCTTGGTCTTTCAGCAGGACTAAATCTCATCGATTCAAAGAAAAAATTACTTAATTCTGAATTACTTTTGATTCCAAAATCTTGTTGCTTTAAATTAAATTTGGATTCGATCTCTAATTTCGTTTTACCAAACGGCAATTCTTGATAATATAAGAAATATGCTAACACACCTAAAGAAAAATAATCTGTTCTGTAAGAAATCAGTTCTTTCTTCCCAGCGTATTGTTCTGGAGAGCCAAATTGCCAACTAAATGGCTGTAATCCTGTTGCTGTAAGGGAAGAATTAAAGGTGTCTCTAGCAATTCCGAAATCAAGCAAAACAGGATTTCCATTTGTCCGCATAATGATATTCTCTGGCTTAATGTCTCGATGAATAAAACCTGCCTTCCAAATCGGCTTCATAATCTCACAGATTGATTTAATTAACTTTGTTACTTTTTGATAATCTCCATTGAAGGTATTGACTATATTTGCGAGAGTTTCCCCTTCAATGTACTCTTCAAAAACAATTAAATGATTTTGGTAAATTTCAGTTCTACAGATAGTAGGAATTCCATCTATGTGTTTAAATTTTTCATAAATTTCCAACTCCCTTGCTACTCTTTCATCGAATCCTGAAGAGCGTAAGAGCTTCATAGCAAATTTCTCTCCACCAATCTCAACAAAATGGACAGACTTTTGCCCACCAACAGCTTCTTCTTTGAAGAACTTGTCGATTTTAAATCTTTCGATAAAATCCTTTTTTAATTCATGTATAGCCATTTTTAATAGATTTTTAAGGGCGAAATAAGCAAAAAATCCAGTATTTTATTTTATTTCCTTACCTCACGACAATGGGACTAACCTGACAATTTCCAAGTAATTTTGCCCATTATATATCAAGAACTCCTTAAAACGATAGTTAGTTTTACATTTTATATATCGGCATTCAAAAAAGCCACAATTTTCCTTTCGTCTTCTTTTAACTATCTTCCTCGACTCTTCTTCGCTTTACATATTTACATACAAACTCTTTTTTGCAGACTGACCCCATTTGAAACCTTTGAAGCTTTAGCTATCATGTTCGACATTCTTAGCAGAATATGATTAAAAGAATACACCAGGACTTCCATTTCTTCTCGATTTTCCAAAAAGTGCAAAATCGCACTTTTCCAAAAACTTTGCTTTTCATTTTTCAGAACCTGAATAAGATGAGACATAAGATGATAGTTTTTGATTTTTGGAATGTTAAGGGTGGCTCGGGAAAAAGTAGCAACTGCTATGCCGCTGGGCTTACTCTCCGTGACGCAGGAAAAAAAGTTCTCTTTATAGACCAAGACCCGCAACGATCCATCACGAAAACTCTGAACGCTCATACCAACAAGTCATCCACACTTTTTGATGTGTATATGAGGCAATCAAAACTTCAGGACTCAATAATTGAAACCGAAGGATTTTCAATTTGCCCAGGAGACTTGCGACTACTTAGAATTCAAGAATCAGTAGACCAAAATCGTCTTGCCGAAGAATTACAAACTATCGCTAAGAAATTTGATTTCGTTTTAATTGATAACCAGCCCACTTGGAACGCTATTGTGCGAGCAGGAATCGTAGCCTGCGATTTATTAATTATGCCATCACGAATTTCCATCTTCGATTTAGATGAAGTAAAGTTTTCATACGAGGAGGCGAAAATCCTTCGAAAAAATGTTCCAATCAAAATCCTACTCAATCAAGTTAGCAATGCCGAAAAAGCTTCAAAAGATGAAGTAGAATATATTGAAATGTTTCTAGAAAAATTCAAATCCGATCTCTTGGAATCCCGTATTCCATTCTCAGCCTTTATGAAGAAAATTATCGATAGAGGTGAAAGTCTATCAGGGAAAGACCCATCCAAAACTAGACTAAGAACATCTCTCCACTCTTTTATTTCTGAAATAACGAATAACAAAGTAGATTTAACTCAGGTAGCATAAGCGATGGCAAAACAACTCAAAAGAATCTTTTCAGACCCAGAGTTCAAAAGTGCGAATTCGCACTTTGACGGCATCCAACAATATTTAAGTCTCCCAATTCAAGACATCGAATTAAACTTATCAAAAAATATACGGGATGCTTATGATGATTCTTTATTGGAAGAATTAGCAAACTCAATCCAAGAAAATGGACAGCTAGAACCCGTAGGGATTTCGCCTGACCGAAATAGAAATGGGAAATTTGATCTGATTTACGGTTATCGAAGGTGCTTAGCAATAAAAAAATATGCACCGCAACTCTCAGTAAAAGCCGTTACCGTAATCAGTAAAACTGATGATGATACGATTCAATTGCTAGAAAACATTCAAAGAGAAGATTTAACAGATTACGAAATTGCAAAGGCTTTACTTATCATTAAAGAAAAATCCAATTTGAGAAATGAGGATATAGCCAAGAAAATTCATAAAAGTTTGGACTGGGTTAAAAAAAGAATCATCCATGGGAAATCTATAAACCAACTAGAAGAACATGGTACGGCGAATCCAGAAATTTTAAGAAAATTGACAACTCACCAAATGAGCCAAATATCTTCTTTAGATTTAAACGATAAAATTGCTGTTCTGCATTCTGCTGGGAAAGACGGAAATACTAAAGTAAATAATCTTAAGAAATTTAGATATCAGAAACAAATTCCAAAGCTACAACCGAAAGAATTGATCAAAAAATTGAAATTAGAGAAATCCAATCTTGAGAAACAGATAAAGTCAGCGAATCTTCGTATTAAGCAAATCAATAAAGAGTTAAATAAGTTAACTTAATGCCCAAATTCTAACACTGAATCGATTTCATGAATTTAAAGAAAATACTAATGCAGATATTAGAATTTTAATCCATTGACGTTTAAAAATATACTGACCAATAGCGAACATCTAGCCAACTTAAATGCCCAAAAAATTTTCTCTCAGAAAATAAAAAAGTGGTACCAATTTTCGTACCCTGTTATTATTGTATTAATTAATCCTTAACTGGGTTGTTAATCAAAATCACTCTGGGGCGGTGTGGTAGCCAAACCAGAGACATTTCCGAAAATCCTCAAATAACTTAATTATGTCTCTAAAAACTATTGACGAGATTGCAAATCTGTTCGATATATGGATTTGGTTGGATTAACACGTCCACCCACGGCACTACCACAATGCCGCTAGATTAACAGCCTGGAATCCAAAAAGTTCCAGCTAAATGAACGTTCGAAAGAACTTTCGCAAATTTGACAATCCTACGAAGCCGAAGGCATATTCTTCGATGGAATAGGGATGTTGAGAATGGCAAAAAAACCAAATCGTTTGCCCTAGCCGAGATGTGTTCGGACGATTTGAAGGGACTTAAAATGAAAGCACAAAGTAGAACTGGTGTATGGACACCCGTATGGATCGAAAAATTAAAACTATCACATAGCCAGACTAGGCTTTTGGCGGAGATAGTTTCATTGCATGAGAAAGATGGCTGTTTTGCATCCAACAAATACCTTTCTGAGATACTCGGATTGAAAACAGATACAGTTTCAAGATTGATATCTGATTTGAAAAAGAAGGGGCTTCTAGTCCAAACTGGCTTTGATGGTCGTCGAAGATACCTCAAGCCAATCTATGCAATTCCAACGGAGAGGCAAGCATCGGAAAAAAATCCAATACAGAAAGTTTCAGCAGATAAAGAAATCCAACCGACACCCATGAAAAAATCCAATCCTGACTCTGATTTTGCATCGGTCCCTATAAGTACATATGAGGTACATAATAAAATACAGAAGAGAGATGTTTATACTAAGGATGGAAAAAATCGAACTTGGGAAAGATTCATCGAATGGAGCAGGGGTAAGGTATCGCATACCACCTGGACAATGATTCAAAATAGTTCTAATCCGTCCCAGCTCTCGGGTGTAGCATCTGTATATTGGAATCGGTGGCAGTCTGCCTAAGAGCTTTAAGTATGACATTTTCAAATCAGTCGGATGATGACCAGTTTGTCTACACGGATGAAGTAGAGAAATATATAAAAACATGGAAGTTGCCAGCATGTCAGAAATGCAAAAAACCAATTGATAAAATCAAAATGACCAGAATTGAAGGCAAGGGGAAGTTAATTCATATTGCATATGATTTCTCATGCCATGGAAAAGTTCTTAGATTTTTGACGAACAATGGAATAGTAGCTAGGGTAGAGGAGAAAATTTGACCATAATTCTTCAAAAATGTCCGAACTATGCTTTATACTACTGTATAGAAAAAAGGAAATCCTACCGATTTCGGTTGTGTTAGGGGATGTGGCGAAAAAGGATATTTAAATCAGATGGAAATTTATCTTAAATTAGACACTTTTTTATATTCACTTTTTCCATTTATGAAGCCAGGAAATGAAGCATCCATCATTAGTGAGTTAGAGAGATTTTACACTCTTGGTGCATTCAAACCCAAAGTGACAATCCTAAATGATATAATAAAGGTCGAAGTCGATATTACCACCATTGCGAATCAAGATGCTGATTATAGAAAGAGTGTTGCTTTATGCAATAAAGGTAAATTTGCGGAAGCAAAACCTATCTTAAAATCATTAATTCAGAAAAATCCCACAAACTCAGAATATCATCGCATCCTAGGGCAAATTCTTTCAGAAGAGGGTGACCAAGATGAAGCGATAAATTCTCTTATCGATTCGTTACGCTGGGATACTAAGAATGCGTATGCCCTCATTATGATGGGGAATATTTATATCCGTTATAAAGATGATCCGAATATTGCTATGAAATATTTCAATCAAGCTCTGATTGTAAATCCAGGCGATTACCTTACCGCAAACAATATCTCTGCAACTTTGCTACAATTAAACCGATTTGATGAAGCTGAATTTTATTTAAAAAAAGCGTTAGAGTCAAATTCAGAATTCCCAAATACTCATTACGGGCTTGGAGTTGTAGCAGAAAAAAATGGAGATAGATACGGGGCTTTTGACTCATTTTACAATTCAGTAAAATTAAATCCCAAAAATGACGATCTTAAAAAGCAAAGTTTACATAAGCTCTTTGAGATAGCAGAAGCAATTGTAAACTCAGAAGATATAAATACTTTAATTCAGGACTATAAAAAAGAATTAGAATCAAAACAACCGCTTCCTATTCAGATCGAAGAATCGGCATCCATTCCTTATAATGCAAAAATAGAATATGGAGAATTGTATAATAGGGATTTCCATTTAATTAAATTCCAGCCAAACAAACATGCGGTGGCACATCTTGTAATGCATGAGTTGGTGCATTTAGAATTTGCAATCGAAGCACGCCTAAGTAAAAAGTATAAACTTATCACTTCTGATATTGAAAACCAGAATGCATTTAAAATCCAAATACATGGTTTTTTAACAGAATTAGAAAAGAAAAATAAGTCCATCGATACAAATGAATATCTGAGAAAACTTCATGATGGATTAGTTTCCCAGATATTCAATGCTCCAATTGATTTGTTTATTGAAAAATATTTGTTTGAGCGTTTTGAAAAACTCAGACCATTCCAGTTGATTTCGCTTTATTCCATGATGAAGGAATATATTGAAGCATCAACGAGCAAAAAAGTTCAAGAATTTGCTCCTCAATTTGTAATTTCGAAAAACCGAATTTTGAATTTAGTGTCAGCAATGCAGTTTAAGGAACTCTTTCATATTGATTATGTAAATGATTTCAATTCAAACGCAAGTGAACTGAAAACGACGAACGATTTTTACGAAGAATTTGCGAATATAAATAAGGAAAAGCCTGAGGGTATAGAATACGATTTAATTGAAAAATGGGCAAAACGCCTTCAGATCGATTATTTGTTTAACCTAGTAGATGAAGAATACCACATTGCTCCTATTTCTACAGAAAATAAGATATCTAATGAAGATGATGAAATGGCTCGGTTTCTGCGATCTCAGGAAATTATTGGAACCAACCATGCGGTGATCTTGCACATGATAGGTGCTTGAAAATATTTTGATAAATTGTCAAAAGAAGAAGTAAAAAACATTGCGATTGAAATCGCCACAATTGGAACTAATGGTATCAGCCCTGATAAAAGTGGATATATTGTTTCAAAAATTCCTGATAAAACTTTTTCAGGTTATGAATTACTGTCTTATTATTATGTGAGTTTTGCTATTGCTTTACCTGAATTGCTTCCCAAATTAGGACTTCCTTTTCGTGATGAATTTGAAATCGCAAAAAAGTTTACCATTTGAGTTCGATATAGTTAGCATTGAAGGATTTTGACTCAAATCTACGGCAATGAAAGAAGCCAATCGATGAAATTAACGAACTATCATTGTAAGTATATTGCATATGACCTAACAAAAAAATCAGTTCAAGATAATGAACGGTTATCTGTCGCCTTATTTAATGCCGCTGTTGATTTAAATCCTCACCAGATAGATGCGGCTCTATTTGCCCTTAAATCTCCTCTATCTATGGGAACAATTTTGGCTGATGAAGTAGGGCTAGGGAAGACTATAGAGGCTGGAATTGTTGTTTGTCAGTATTGGGCTGAACGAAGAAGAAAAATTCTTATCATTACACCTGCATCAATTCGTAAGCAATGGACTTTGGAATTAGAAGAGAAATTTAATCTTCCAGCAATCATTCTGGATTCCAAAACTTACCATGAATTGAAAAGGAATGGCAGACATCCATTTCAACAGAAGGCGATCATTATTGCTTCATATAATTTTGTAAATAAAATCAAGGAAGAGATTAAGACTCTAGATTGGGATTTGGTGGTAATTGATGAAGCCCATAAATTACGTAACGCATATCGCTCAAGTAATCGGATTGGACAAGGAATTAGATGGGCAACTGAATCGTGTCGAAAGTTATTGTTAACGGCAACGCCATTGCAAAATTCCTTATTAGAATTATATGGACTTACATCACTTATAGATGAGAATATCTTTGGGGATGTAAATAGCTTTCGATCTCAATATATGAATACTGGAGGAAGTATTTCAGAATTAAGGGAGCGATTGAGATTTTTTTGCAAACGAACCCTTCGTAATCAAGTAGTAGAATATATTTCATATACCAAGAGACGAGCAATAACTCGTCCATTTCATCCAACGGACGTGGAACACAAATTCTACGAAGCTATTTCTACTTTTTTACAAAGAGAAGAAAGTTACGCAATACCGCATAGGCAAAAGCATTTAACGCAAATCATACTCCGAAAGCTTCTTGCATCTTCCTCAAAAGCAATAGCCGCAACTTTAAGAACTATGATTGATCGACTCGAAAAGTTGAAAAAAGACGGATTGAACGCAGATACAGACCTTGTTCAAAGTATTCTTACTGATGAGGAAATCGAAGATGAACTATTAGATGAGATTTTGGAAGGTCAGGAAACTGTAGTTGATTATGAATCGGTAAATTTACATAAACTAAACGAAGAAATTGCGGAGCTAAAACAACTTGAGAATAGTGCCCATGCTATCGGAACCGACACTAAAACTCATAGTTTGTTGATCTCATTGGCAATTGGATTCAATGAAATGGAAACCAGTGGGGCGGCAAGAAAGGCTTTGATTTTCACCGAATCTAGACGGACTCAGGAATACCTTGCAGTATTCCTGGAAAGTAATGGATTTGAAGGGCAAATTGTTCTCTTTAATGGATCGAATAATAGTCCAGCGACGACAGAAATTTATAAGCGATGGCAAGAGAAGAATAGAAGTTCTGGGAGAGTTTCATATTCAAGAGACATCGATATTAGAACAGCGTTAGTTGAGCATTTTAGAGATAATTGTAGTATAATGATTGCTACAGAAGCAGGTTCAGAAGGAATTAATCTCCAATTTTGTTCCCTCGTTATTAATTATGATCTACCTTGGAATCCTCAGCGAGTAGAGCAACGTATAGGTCGATGCCATCGATATGGGCAAAAATTTGATGTAGTGGTAATAAATTTTCTAAATGAAAGGAATGATGCTGATCGTCGTGTTTTAGAGTTGCTTACTGAAAAATTTCAGCTATTTAGCGGAGTTTTCGGTGCCTCTGATGAGATTTTAGGTTCGATAGAATCGGGTGTTGATTTTGAAAAAAGGATACTTGCAATATACCAAGAATGTCGCACTCCCGAGGAAATCGAAACAGGGTTTAGGATACTTCAAGATGAAATGGATGAAGTAATCCGAGCAAGAATGGAAACCACCCGAAAGATGCTTTTTGAGAATTTTGATGAAGATGTCCATGATCGATTGCGAGTTAGGCTAAATACTGCGAGGGAACAATTAGATAGATTCTCCAAACGATTTTGGGATATCAGCAAGGCAATTTTATGGGAATTTGCTGAATTTAATGATGAGAACCTCTCATTTCATTTAAAGTATCCACCAAATGAAAACTATTCGGTGGGAATTTACCATATGATTAGTAAAGAACATAGAATTCAAAATTATTCAAATGATCTTCATGATTCCTATTTATATCGGCTTAATCATCCTTTGGGCGAATATGTTATTGAATCCTCAAAGTCTCTCGAAACTCCGTTGGCTGATTTAACCTTTTCAATAAGCGAGCATCCAGCGAATATTTATTCTGTTGAACAACTTATCGGGAAAAGTGGATATTTAACATTAAATCTACTTAAAATTGAGAGTTATGAACTAGAAGATTATCTTCTTTTCTCTGGCTTTGATGATATGGGAACTTCACTTGATCAAGAAACATGTGAAAAACTATTTTCTTGTTTAGCTACTACAAGGAAGATTGAATCAATTCCAAACGATATTCATGAAAGACTTGTAGCGGAAGGTAATCGTCATGTAGATGCAAGCATAAGTTTATCATTAGAAGCAAATAATAAATATTTTCATGAGGCTAGAGAAAAATTAGAAAAGTGGGCAGATGATATGGTTCTCTCTGCCGAGAAGGCTCTGAAAGAAACCAAAGAACAGATTAAGGCAAACCAGAGAGAAGCAAGACAATCTGTAACTTTGGAAGACCAGCACATGATTCAAGAGAAAATTAGAAATTTAGAAAAGTTACAACGAAAGCAGAGACAGGAAATCTTCGTTGTTGAAGATGAAATAATAAGCAAACGAGATGAATTGATTAGCAAGCTGGAAAAGAGGCTCGCTCAAAAGAAAGAAATTAAAAATTTATTTACCATAAGATGGAGAGTCGTGTGAGCCAAAAATACGAAAAATTAAAAAATCTATTAAAAGAATTATTTCAGTTAGATCAGCCAGACCTTGACTTTGGTTTGTATCGGATAATGCATGCTAGAAGCAAGGAGATAACCGAATTCCTTGATAAAGACTTACTGCCTCAAGTAAAAGCTTCGTTTGCTGAATATAAGCCAGCAGATAAGGCGACAATCCAAGCAGAATTAGATAAAATTACTGCATCGGTTAGTGATGCTGGTATGAATCCAGATGAATCTCCAAAAGTTCGTGAGTTGAGGGATAAGCTAAAAAGCGAAGGTGTAGATATTTCCACTTTAGAGAGTGAAGTTTACGACCACTTATTTCGTTTCTTTCGTCGTTATTATTCTGAAGGTGATTTTATCAGCAAACGTGTGTATAAGGAAGGAGCTTATTCCATTCCTTATGAAGGAGAGGAGGTAAAGCTCCATTGGGCAAACGTTGACCAATACTATATCAAGACCAGTGAGTATCTGAGAGATTATGCGTTTAGATTGAATTTAGATGATGATTCCAATCCAAGACGAGTTCATTTTCGACTGGTAGATGCCAGTGAGGGAGAACATGGAAATGTCAAAGAATCCGAGGATACAAAAAGAGCATTCATCCTCGCTAGTGGAAATTTTGTCTTTGAAGAAGATGGGGAGTTAGTAATTTCCTTTGAATTCCGAACGGCTTCCCTTTCCGATTGGACAGACGATCAAAAAGCAGGAAAAACAAAACCGCCTTTACAAAAAGAACTTATCACCATTGCAGAGAGAAGAATATTAGCTCATGCTGGAGCTTCCCTAGCTGCTTGGATAGCGGATTTAAGTTCCAGACATCTTAAAGCCAACGGTGAGCTAGCGGATTATTCGAAATTAGTTGCCCACTTAAATCGTTATACTGCTCGAAATACATTCGATTATTTTATACATAAAGATTTAGGAAAATTCTTAAATAGAGAATTAGATTTCTACATCAAAAATGAAGTAATGCATTTAGATGATGTGGAAAATGAATCAGCTCCTCGTGTAGAGCAATACTTATCTAAAATAAAAGTTATCCGAAAAATAGCAAAGAAGATTATAGATTTCCTATCCCAACTGGAAGATTTTCAAAAGAAACTTTGGCTCAAGAAAAAATTCGTCTTAGAGACTAATTATTGTGTTACTCTTGACCGTATCTCCGAATCTTTCTACGAAGAGATTGCGGCAAACAAAGAACAAGTTGAAGAGTGGGTCAAACTTTTTTCCATTGATGATCTTAACGAGACATCTGAGGCTCTAATTTCTCCACCTCAATATACTAATCCACTTAGCATAAATTTTCTGAAGGCAAATCGCAATTTGGTATTAGATACTAAGTTTTTCAGCGAAGAGTTTAAGCAAAAGATGATAACTTCAATGGAAAATTTAGACAATCAAATCGATGGGCTTCTGATTTATAGTGAAAATTTTCAAGCATTGAATTTGATACAGTCTAGGTATCTCCAACATGTAAAAATAGTTTATCTAGACCCTCCATTTAACTTAGGTGGTAATGCCGATTATCTTTATCGAGTTGATTATAAAGACTCCTCTTGGATGTCTCTGTTGCAGGATCGCCTTGAGGTAACTAAAAAAATGATCAGTATAGACGGAAGTATTATGATTCGTTGTAATCATGATGGAAATATGCTCTTGCGGATGTTTATGAATGAATTCTTTGGAAAAAATAATTATAGAAATGAAATTATAGTAAGAAGGGCTGAGGAATCAAAAGGTGATTTGAACAAACAATTTGCTGGCGTTAAGAGTATTACGGTTAATTACGACAATATTTACTGGTATTCTATGAGTTCGAGTACTCGATTCGGTAGATTTTTAAAACCAACGATTGGTAAACAATCCGAATCTCATTGGCATTCTTTTTGGAAAGCTGAGGATAGACCGAATATGCGATATGAAATTCTTGGGATAGATTTGAATAATCATTATGGTCAGTGGATGTGGGAAAGGGTAAGAGCTTACAGAGCCATTGAAAATTATAAAGTTTATAAAGAAGTTTCGGAAGCAAATCAAATGACTCTTGAGGAATATTGGGTGAATAACTCCAAGGCATATGAAGAGAAGAACAAAGTAAAATTAGAATTTGTTGAAAGATTTGGGAATGGGTACTCTTCTATAAAATATTGGATTCCTCCTAGAGATTACGTGATGGCTGATAACAATTGGTTGGATATTAAAGGTTACTCAAATAACTGGAATTTCCAAACAGAAAATTCTGAAGGTTTACTAAAAAGAATTATAGGTTCACTAGTAAGTCAGAAAGACATAGTAATGGATTTTTTTGCAGGCTCGGGAACTACAGCTGCTGTCGCTCATAAACTCAACAGAAAATGGATTAGTGTTGAAATGGGTGAACACTTTAATAGCATTTTGAAACGTAGATTAACCTTTGTTTTAAATGGTGAGCAATCAGGCATATCAAGTGAAGTATCATGGTCTGGTGGAGGATTTTTTAAGTATATCCGTTTAGAATCTTATGAGGATACGTTGAATAACTTGGATTTTCAAAGAAGTTCTGCACAGGAAAGCCTGCTAAATTTTCAAGGCAAAGGTATAGAAGAATTTCGAGAGGACTATATTCTCCGTTATATGCTGAATGTGGAAAGTAAAGGCAGTAAATCTCTTCTGAACGTTTCTGGTTTTACTGATCCGACAGCCTATGAACTCAAAGTGAAAATTCCTGGCAGTGATGAAAGTAGGAGAGTCCATGTTGATCTTATTGAAACATTTAATTTTCTCTTAGGATTGCAGATAAAGAACATTTCTGCTCCACAATTGGTCACAGCGGATTTTGAAAGAAATAGTGAAAAACGACTTCAGTTAAAAGATAGACTAAAGGTACTTTCTAGTGAATCCAAGAAAGTAGAATCATGGTGGTTTCGCACAGTCACAGGCACTACTCTAGATGGAAGGAATGTATTGGTTATTTGGAGAAAGCGTCCTGGTGGGGAGTTAAGTGAGGGAGTTGAGAAGGATAATTTGGTGTTAAACGAATGGTTTACTAAATTGGGTTATTCCAGTAGGGATAGTGAATTCGATCTCATTTATGTTAATGGCACCAATAATTTGGAAAATCTAAAGACTCCTGATGACCTCTGGAAGGTTCGATTGATTGAGGAAGATTTCCATCGACTAATGTTTGAAGATTCAGGAGATTAATCATGCCAGCTCCTAGAAAGAAGACTACTCCTGCTAAGACAATGAGAACTAGAAGAGCACCTTCACGAATTCCTTTCTCTTATAAGTTAGCATTGAATCGATTTATTCTCTCTCTATTTAGTGTAGATAAATTTGAAGATTTAGTTTTTCACTTGAGAGATGAAAGTTTGGAAGGTCTTGACGAAAATAATATTCATAAGTTTTGCCATGCTTTAATCACTCACTTTCCAGACCTAAATGAACTTACTCCAGAAGTATTATTAAGGTATGATCAGAATATTGTAAAACATACTTTACGCTTAAACGAAAGGCGAATAATTCATGGTGAGAGGGCTATACAATGGAAATACTTTCAATATATTTCTCTTCTTTTTACTGAGATTTATCTCGATAGATATTTCGCCGATGCATCTCTCCTTAGAGATGGTATATCTGAATTTATACACTTAATTAATGAAAATTTAGAAGAGTCTGATCATATTCAGGGATTTAATAATCGAGATGATGCGACTGAAGATTTGAATAAATTATCTTTTTGGATTGCAACGGGGGGTGGAAAAACTCTCCTTATGCATGCGAATATCTATCAGTATAAACATTATTTAGAATTATACAGAAAATCAAGAGAATTGAATCGAATCATTCTTCTTACTCCAAATGAAGGTTTATCTCAACAACACCTTAGGGAATTTAATCTATCTGGAATTGATGCTACTATTTTTGAGAAAGAGAGTGGTGAATTGTTTTCTGGTCATAGTGTCGAGATAATAGAAATTACTAAGCTCAAAGATGAAGCTGGAGATAAAACTGTTTCAGTTGATGCATTCGAAGATAATAATTTGATTCTCATCGATGAGGGGCATCGAGGCGTATCCACAGGTGAACAAGGTGCATGGATGAGATATAGGAATGCTCTCTGCGAGAAAGGCTTTTCCTTCGAATACTCTGCTACTTTTTCACAAGCGGTAAAAGGAAATCCGTTTCTTACAGGACTATACTCTCGTTGCATTTTAGTGGATTATTCATATCGATTTTTTTATAATGATGGATTCGGGAAGGATTATCAGATTTTGAATTTAGATGTTCAAACTCAAGACCATCATTTAGAAATCTATCTGACCGCCTGTTTGTTAGCTTTTTACCAACAACAAAAACTATTTTTGAGCAATGAAAATTTATTTAGAACTTTTTTAATAGAGAAACCATTGTGGGTTTTTGTAGGTAGCAAAGTCACTGCGACCCTTGCAAATACGGATGCTTCAGATATAATACAAATTCTAAAGTTTTTGGCTAATTTTATTGCCAATCGACAAGCAAGTATATTTCAAATTAACAATGTTTTGAATCAAGGATTAACGACCGCAAACGGAATTAATCTTTTTTCAAATCGTTTTCCTTTCCTTATTAATTCTAAGGTACAATCATCAGAAATTTTTGATGATATTCTTGATACATTATTCCATGCCCCTGGTGGTGGACAACTTTACGTTGAAAACTTAAAAGGTGCTCAAGGAGAAATTGCACTTCGGATTGGTGCAGACAACGAACCTTTTGGAGTAATCAATGTTGGAGATGATGCTAAACTTGTGAAACTCTGTTCGGAAAATGGGATTGAAACAGGTGATTTGGAATTTTCAGGCTCATTATTTCATGATATTAATAAATTAGATTCAAAAGTGAATTTACTTATAGGTTCCAAAAAATTTACCGAAGGTTGGAGTAGTTGGCGGGTTAGCACACTTGGTTTGATGAACATAGGAAGGTCTGAAGGATCACAAATTATTCAATTGTTTGGAAGGGGAGTGCGATTAAAAGGTTATAATTATATGCTCAAAAGAAGCTCTCGTTCTTCTTTGCTGAATGGAATTAATCGTCCACAACATATTCAATTACTTGAGACTTTGTCAATTTTTGGCATCAAAGCTGATTATATGGCACAGTTTAGAGAGTTTTTGGAGGAAGAGGGGCTACCAGCCGATGAAAATCAAGTAGACTTTTTATTGCCAGTTATTCGGAACCTTGGAATTCAGAAATTGAGAATGATTCGGCTAAAAAAAGAAATTAAGGGAATACAAACCGAATTTGGAGAGGCGTTCCGAAGACTCGCTCCTATTCCTACATTAAATTTACCGAGTGAATATTTAAAAAAGAATAAAGTAGTTATAAATTGGTATCCTAAGATAGAAGCGATTCGATCTAAGGGAATTAGAAAAGAAGATTCAAATATTATTACAAATATAGCCTGGTTTCAAGCTAAACATATCGCATTTTTGGATTTGGATAAATTATATTTCGAATTGGAACGGTTTAAAGCCGAACGTGGTTGGTATAATTATAATTTAACAAAAGATATAATTAGCAAACTACTTGTTGATCAAACTTGGTATGAAATATTAATTCCATCCAGTGAACTAGAAATTAGCAATTTTCAAAAAGTATTTCAATGGCAAGAAATTGCTTTAGCATTACTGAAAAAGTATCTAGAAAGATATTATAGCTTTTGCAAGAGGGATTGGGAGATGCCCTATCTGGAATATATAGACTTAGATTCCAATGATCCTAATCTACTTATCGATAAATCTGGTCAAGAAACTGGCTATTTGATACGAATTGAAAACTCACAAGAGGAAATAATTGTTAAGTTACAGGAACTAAAAGAAATTATTGAAAGTGGTTCCTTGCGAGAATGGGATTTTAGAGGCATGAAGGCAATTTGGTATGGAAAACATTTATACCAACCTCTACTTCATCTAGATAATGGAATCGTTGATGTCAGCCCAACAGCTTTAAACAAAGGAGAAAAAAATTTCATCGAAGACTTAAAAATTTTCCACGATAATCATCCTTCGTTCTTGAAAGACAAAGAGTTGTATCTCCTAAGAAATTTGAGTAAAGGAAAGGGTGTTGGTTTCTTCGAGGCAGGCAATTTCCATCCTGATTTTATTTTATGGCTTTTAGTAGATAGAAGGCAATATGTAACATTCCTTGATCCCAAAGGTATCAGGAATATAGGATTAAATGATCCTAAGATACAGTTTTTTCAAACAGTCAAAGAGATTGAAGATCGCCTTGGCAATGAAGATGTTTTCCTTAATTCATTTATTATTTCGGGAACACCATCCAATGAGATGGTTCGTCTTTGGGGAGTTCCAAAAGAAAAGATATTAAGTTGCAATGTAGTCTTTCAGGAAGAAGATAAGGATCATTATATTGGCTCCATTTTTGAGACGATACTTAAACGATAAATAATCGACTATTTAATTAGAAATGGAAGCTTATAAAAATATTTTAAAAACTCCGAAAGAAGAACTTCTGAAATTTTGAAGTAGCTTGAGAAAGCAGATTAGAAATTTAGTATTAGAATCAGAAACGAATTTAAATTCGAGTAAGCTTCTAAATGATTGCTCGAAATTTGAAAAACACATCACCTTAAATTTTTTTTGTTTGGATTTCTGAATAAAAAGTAGCTGCTGATTTTAATGAAGTTGATGGATGGTCCACTAAAAGTGGACCATCTAATTTACTAATATTAACATTCATTATTCCGTCTGGAACTTTAACTCCGCTATAGTATTTTTTCCAAAGAGTGAGGGCTTCTTTTTCACATGAAATTTTTAGTTTAGTACAAAGCTCCTTAATTGTATCGAGAAAAACTGCATTAGGTTTGAATATACTTATACCAAATGTAGAAACTCCATTTGTCGTAAAAGTTGTAACTTCATTCATTGAAATAAATTCACTCTTTGTAAGTGGGATTTCAAAATCAATATCAGAATGAGCACTAAATTTATCCCTGAGTGCAATCAGACGTTTATGAAATTCAAGATATCCTTCGGGGATGTTTTTTTCCTCAAGCCGTATCTCCTTTTTTTGTTTAAACGGTTTTGCATAAATAGTATAAAGGCTTATTAGTAAAGGGTCATAGATTTTGTTCTTCACATTGTAAGGATTTTGCTGAAAATATTCACATAAATCTAGTGCCATATCAAAATGTATCGTGCCTGATTTGTATTTGAAGAATGCAAGACGATCCTCGTATTTTGCGATCATAAACATTAAAGTATATTTTGTGAAAAATTTCTCAATCTTTAAAGTTGTGTTTATCTTGCGGGAAATTGAAAAAACGCAGCAAACATAGCTAAAGCAAATATGGAAATTCCCATCAGTTCGGTAGCTTTGCATCTTCGATCATTCAAATTCTATATTTTATACTTGTTAAGGCTTGAAATATCAGAGGCTCTTGTATAGAATTGACAGATAAATGTGTAACCTATGTGACTTGTTCAAAGTGTTACCGATGTGCCTTTCTATACAATTCGCATAATGTGTGTTATGAGACATAATAACTATTATCGAACGCTACATATTGCTTCATAATTCATGATATCTGAAGTAAAGCTACTTTCTATAATATATCTATTACAAATAATTTATAAAATAGCTTCTTTTTCTATAAAAAATGCGGATAAAGTTTTTTGTATAAATAACAACTTGTCAAATGACATGACGACCTAACAACATTGAATTATTTAACCTATGTATAAAGCAGCAAAGTTTAAAGTTGACCCAGCACTGACTAAGATATTAGGAGAGAGTTACACTTCTGTTGAGGCAGCGATAAAAGAATTGGTTGACAATTGCTATGATGCAGATTCTACAATTGTTTCAGTTGAATTTCCTAATCCATTTGACCATTCTAAAATTATCATAACCGACAATGGGGATGGTATGACCCCTGATGAAGTTCGAGATCAATATTTAAAAATTGCTAGTAGTAGAACTTCACGTAAGGGTGATACCACATATGGTAAAAAACGCAAAGTAAAAGGAAGAAAAGGTATAGGAAAATTTGCAGGATTAATGATTGCGAGTTTTATGGAAGTTAAAACAAAATCGAAAGGTCAAGAGACGACAATAGTAATTTCAAAGGAAGCCATACTTGGTAAGGACAAAGACCTTGATTCAATTGAACTGCCAATAAATTCTATTTCTTGCGACAAGAACAGTCATGGTACAACAATCACCTTGACAGGGCTAAATCAAAATTTTACTTTCCCTAATCCCGAAAAACTTAAACAAATTTTATCTAGAGAATATTTACGAGAAAACGATTTTTCTGTGACTGTCAATAATGAAGAAGTAAGTGTTAAGGATATTCCAGGGCAAAAATTTGAGAAGGAAATAACACTTTCTAATGGTCAGACAGTGACAGCAATTGCGACTATAACAGACAAAGCTCATAAGTATCACGGAGTAAATTATAGAGTTGATGGAAAGATCATTGGCAAGCCTAATAACCTTTTATCGGAGAATGAACTTATCCCACAAAAAGTACAAAAAAGATTACACGTCGAAGTAAAGGCAGATTGTTTATTAAGCGACACAACAGCAGATTGGGGAGAAATAAATGAAAGCAGTAAACTGAAACAAGAAATTGAAGAGGCATTGCAAAGTTGGATGGTTGACAGTTTACAGGAAGGTTGCAAACAAGAAATGATCCTTGCAAAAGCAAGACATCAAAAAAAGATTAACGCTTACTTATCAAAACTCCCTGAATTTAGACAGCAGTTTGCAAAAGCAGCACTTGAAAAAGTTATTGAAAGATTTTGGACAGAGGACGACACTAAAATCGATACTATAATTTCAGTAATGATTGATGCATTTGAAAAAGGACATTATTGGGCAGTATTAGAAAATATAGACGAAGCAAACGACCATCATATTGAAAAGCTAGCAGACGCTTTTAACGAATTTGGTCTTTACGAAATTACAATGATGACTCATCAGGCATCTGCAAAAGCCAAGTTCTTGGACAAACTTCAAGCTCTCATTGACAACTCAGACACATTAGAAGCAACAGTTCATCAAGCTCTAGCAAACAACCTTTGGGTCTTTGGTTACGAGTATTCACATTACATTTCTAACCAATCATTGAAAAAAGCTTGCGAGCAACTTTGCGACAAAATTTATAGAGGCGAAAACGCAAACAAACGACCTGACCTCTTTTTAGGAATGGCATTTAATCGTGAACGACTTTTAATTGAGTTCAAAAGACCATCACATACTTTGACACGGAATGACGAAGCCCAAGCACAACGTTACAGAGACGAACTTTCAACAATGTTTCCTAATGACAGAATTATCGTAAAACTAATTGGAGGTGACTCAGGAGCAAAAATAAAACAACTTAATAACGCCACCGATTTGACATATCACTCTTACACAGAAATTATTTCTAACGCAAGAGCAAATTATGAATGGCTTATTAATGAACTGACACAATCAAATGGTTAATTTGATACATACGACAAATACGAGCAATTCACATAACACGAGATAATCGAAATCGATAAATTCTGATCAATAGCTGCACTCTTTTTTAAATGTAAAAAATCTTTTCCTTAAACACTCAAAAACAGTCTTTTGTCCGAATTTACTTAAATATTTTGTCAGCAATAGTTATCATTTTTATCTTCCAACTGTCAAGAAGATTAAACATAATCTATGATAAAGTAGTTCTAAATTTTCAGAAAAAATAATGACAGAAAAACATTTTTTTGGATAAAAATAGATGTTTTTGATTTTTTACTTATTAATTCTTAGAAAAGTGCTATAGAAATTCAAAGAAGCAATTTGTAACTTTTTTGGGGATTTAACTAAAGAAATGTCTTTAATAGGCAAATGAGATTTTTATCCAAATGAAATACATAACAAAAACTAAAAATTTAATTTTCTAGATTATTATTCAATTCATCTGTTATTATAGGTAGAAATTATTACGAATCATGTTTAGCGGAAGTAAATGATAGAAAAACTAAAACAACGATATAGTAAAGCCGTTCGGACAATCCTTTTAGCGCAGGATAAACTGACAAAAAAATGGTATCATTTATTTTCTGTCATTGAATTGCAAACTGAAGATGAATACCCCTATTCCATTCCAAACGAAAAATGGGAAAAAGGATGTGTAAGAACTAAGCAATCAAAATTGGAAGAGTATACATTTTATCTATCAATTGACGAAATAGCTTCTGTTGACGATGCTATAAAAGCATTTAATAATCCTTTGGATAACTACGAAATTGACGGAGAAAAAATATTATTTGTTAACTCATTTTTTGTGAAAGAACCTTCAGGTAATTATCCTTTAGTTTTTGCCTCAAATTTCTTTGCCGACAAAGGCATTTCCTCAATCCTTCCGAAAAGAAAATCTGGTCTATTAGTATGGTGTCAAATTGACAATGAAAGGAAGACAGATTTTAAATTTCTTGCAGAAAAGACTGTAACAAAAGAAATGTACGCAATACAAAAACTAACTTTAGAGTGGTTAGGTTTCGATATTTTACAAAGAAGAGAGCACATTGGGAACGTATATTTATCCGCACCAAATCCATATTTTAGAGAAATAAAAGTATCTCTTTCGAGTGACCCATTGGGTGTGTTTTACAAAATACTTACACGAAAAAGTAATTTTGAACCTCTAATATTTAGAATTATTGATCAACACGGAGATGCAATCGCACTAGACAAATCCTTTGAAATTACAAATCTAACAGACCTTATCGAACTTCCTCACGAACCACATTTATTTGAGCTTCGAATATATAATAAAGATCATGACTTAATTGCTATTCACGAACCTTCAACATTCATGAGGAGTATTCAGCTTGATATGTCTATGAAACAAGCAGACTTTCATGTAAAAGTAAATTCTGAAAAAGGTACTAAGGAATTTATTATAGAGAAATACGTTAAAGAGAAAACTAATGTCATTGGAAAACCTAGAGATTTTATTCCTGAAATCTTTTTTAAAAACGCCGATACAGAAAGGCAACATAGAGAACTTGCAGACCGCAAAGAATTCATTTTTTACCCAGGAGCAAAAGAAGAAACGGAAAGACTCAAACTAAAAGAAAGTGCAAAGGCAAATATAAGAGAAATTATCAATAACGCCAGTGATACCTGTTACTTATGCGATCCCTATTTCAGTAGTATGGACATTGTTGAATTTGCATTTCATATAAAAGATTCTGGAATTAAAATAAATATTCTTAACAGCAAAGAATCTGTTACTAAGGAAGAGGCTAAAAAAATAACAACCGTAATAAATGAATATAACAGCAAACCTTTTGGAAATATCGAAGTTCGCATTCTTAGGGGCAACAGCATTCTTCACGACAGATTTATTGTTACTGATAAAAATATTTGGTTCATCGGAAGTTCCTTCAGTGAAATTGGAAATAGAGCAACGTGCATTGCAAAAATTCCTGAATCATCAGGAAAACTTATAATTAAAGAAATTGAAAAATGGTATAGTTCGGACTTGTTTTCCCAAAACATTTCTGACTTCGCAAACGAGGAAGAAAATGGCTAATTTGTTTTTGAAAAATTCTTTAAATGATTCTCTTAGAATGCATGAATGCGGGCAAGATGAATATTGGTATTATTATAATGGCACTCATCCTAGAAATAATCCCATGTTGTATCAAGAGTTGATTAATAATGCTACGAAAGAAATAATCATTTGGGACCCTTACTTTAATGTTAAGTATCCTGATTCCGACCAAGATATATTTGCAAATATTAAAAAGGACATTACCATTAAGATTCTAACTTTAAGAGGATTGGACCGACCCCAAACTTATCTTACATCAGTTCATAATGCTATAAAATCTATAATAGAACCATCAAAAGATTGTAGGTTTGGATTGCGAGTCATAAATAGAGGTGATAATATGAATCAAGGAGAACGATTTTTTCATGATAGGTTTTTAATTATAGATAATTCTCAAGTGTTTTTAATTGGAAGTTCCTTGGGTTGGCATTTAAAATCTCGTGAATCCACAGGAATTTTCAAAGTCTCCAATTTAAATACTATAACTTTTATTAAATCAATATTTAAAGAGTATTGGGATAGGTCTTCTAAACATCAAATTCGATTAGCTTATTTGCATTCATGATGAATAAAGATAATTTTTACAAATATGACCTGTATACTCTTGAACGAATATATCCTGAACGCTTATTCGTGCAAGAATTGGAAACATTCTCATCGCTTAATGAATCAATAATTCCTTTCATTCAACAAGTTTCTGATTTACTTCACACTTCTATAAAAGAAAATGAAAATGTAGATATTAAAAAGATTAATCTACCTAACATAAATGAAGAATTAGATGAATTTTTAGCAGATAATCCACTTTATACCTCGTATTCAAAAAATAATATTTCTGATTTTGTATTTAAAAAATTTGTAAGTAGAATTTTCATGAAGGATGGTCAAAACAATCAAACGCATGTAATTCTAGATTATATTCATTCCTGGTTGGAGAGAAAATTGGCTCTGAGTATTGTCAAAGATTCACGCTTTAACTCCTTAGAGGTATTAAAATTATTAATAGATAAAACTGAGATGCTCCGCAGTTTTCATATTGATTTACTTGAGAATATTCCAAAAGAATGGGTTATAAAAAATAAAGAAGACTGGACAAGTGTTAAAGTTAGCCCCGATAAATTGCTTGATCCTATTCGAACATATGATCGAGAATTTATTAACCAATATGAGATAACTCTATTAGAACTTCCTATGGAAAACATTTGGAAGTATGTGCAAGAAGCGACAAAGAATTCGGATAATATTATGTTAAATCATGAGTTTAACTTTTTATCTTCCGTTCTAATAAGAACGGATATTTTTCTTTGGATTGAATTTTGGGACAATTTAAATCTTCCAATAATTCAAGATTGTGTTTTTTTCTCTTTGTTCGATTTTCCCCCAGATGTATATTTACAATTGGTTTCCACTTTGACTGATAAAGAAGTATTTATTAAATCAAATTTGAAAGTACTTTTGCTCATTCTTGCACACAATTATTTTGAAGCCTCAAATAAATTGACTCAAAGATTTTCAATCTACGAGGACTTTGAAAGAAAAAATGAAAGAAATGCGTACATTTTTGAAAAGGGAATTGAAAAACAAAAAGAATGGCTTGAAGAAAGGAAAATTAACTACGAGATATTAATTCAAAAGCTAAATGTAAAACTATCTAACTCTGAGGTAGAAGAATGGATTTTTAGTTACAAACCTAGAACAAATAATCGTCGATTCAAACTAGACACCATTTATAATTCGGAAATTGAATTGCTGACGGAAACTTACAAAAAGAAATCTACTAATCGCTTGAGTTTTGATTTAGAGTCATTCAATTTGCAGAAATTCAATTTCTATGTCAAAGTTATCAAAGAAAACGAAAACAAAGAAGTCAGTTCAGCTTTACTTGAGGCAATGACAATTTTTGTTTCCTCAGAGAGATTCTTTTGGGACAGGACTTTTTCCGAGCCATATTGGTCTGCTTTAAAAGACTTAGGTTTTGTAATAAGCCAACAAGAAAATCCGATACAAATAGCAAAGGAATTAATCATTAAATTTAAATCAATTCATCAAGGATGGAATCCTTTCAAAATCGACTATTCGCCAATAATGAAGGAATCTTTCATATGTTCTGGTGTTGCTTTGTTATTTGAAAATGAATCTGCATTCAGAGATAAAAATGAGAAAGCCTTTTTTTTTAAAGAATTATTAAATCATATTTTAATGCAGGACAGATTCTCACAAATTGATAGTTCTGAATACTACCAAGTTCCCTTGAGGTTATTATTTTTAGTAGCCAATCAGCTCTTTCCAGATGTTAAAGAATTTTGTGAAATTACATTAATCGATGATTACGACCATTTTTATTCTCTTTTAGCTATTTTAACCATCGATAAAATTCCGCTTTTGGAGATATCAAAAGATCGATTTAAGGCAAGAATTGAATCAGATTTCTTATTGCTGAAACGTCAGTTGAAAAATCGTAACCAAATGGACAAGATTCAGGAATTAGAAAAGATGATAGAATCATTGGAAATTGATAGATCGGATGGGAAAGCTAATTAGTGAATTATAGAAACCAGAAAAAATTGAAGTTAGCGATAAAAAATTAGTTAAATTTTCCACTTGCTATTTTTTTCTATTAGAACATGTTTTAAGGTAGGATATTTCTATCCTGGCTTTTTTAGAAGCCACTATTCTTCAATATAATCATGTGTGGATAGTTTATTTAACTCCTTGCCAAATTCCTTCTTAAGGAACTTTGATTGAAAAAATAAATTAATCCTGCGACTACTCCTAAAGTTAGCACTCCTTTCACCGCTGTTGAAGTTTCAATTCCGTCTACAATTGAACTACTAAAATGCTGGCAATTAAAGGTTGTCAGATTATAACTTTTGCTTTCATTTAATGCCATCTTCATATTTCGAAATACATCTCTAATGGGCAAACTAGGTTTGCGAATTTGAAAGATTTGTTCCCCGCCTAGAAACTCATTTAAAGTTACAATTTCAACATTATTGCGTTGATGATTATGAAGAATAAGTATGTTTCCAAAGATATCTTTTCCATATACTACACCTGTATGTCTAAATCCAAATTCCTTCGCTCTTGATATCTCCCAGCCTATGTGCCAATCTAAATTCATAGAATTTTTCTCCCTATTTATTAATCAGTTTTATTTAACTATCATTAAGT
The DNA here is from genome assembly GCF_004368965.1 of Leptospira meyeri. Taxonomy (NCBI): domain Bacteria; kingdom Pseudomonadati; phylum Spirochaetota; class Leptospiria; order Leptospirales; family Leptospiraceae; genus Leptospira; species Leptospira meyeri. The sequence continues at coordinate 37,756 of NZ_SORO01000006.1, forward strand.
TTTATAATTTTAGTATTGCTTTTGCTGTTTCATATCCTTGCATCTCTATTTCTGTAAATTCTATTACTTTCATTTGAGATAATGAGGTAGGATAAAATGCGACTTTCATTCTGGATTTATTCGTTAGAATAGAATAACCCTCTTCATTCTCATTCATCGAATAGGAGCCTATATAGACATATGCACCCCTTTGAGTTCTATTGATAAAATTCATGAATGATCTTACTCTCAGCGACCTGGTTTGATCCAATGCTAAGTTAAACAGACGATAGAACCTCAAAGGATTAAGAAATCCTGGGATTGAAGTTTTCTCGAGGGGCAATCCAGCATCTGAGACAATTAAAAAATCGATTGGTTCATTTCCCTGTAATTTTAATTCCTGTCGTCCGCAATCAAAGAGTGGTTCAATTCCTAAATTGTCATATACTCCACCATCATATAAATTGATTGTCTCATTACTTGTGATCGTTACATCTTCTTCACTTGAATCCCAACTATTTCTCTTTTGCCAATAGAAACTATTCTTTCGTAACTCTAGTGGACCAATCCCACCTGGAAAAGCAGCTGAGACTGCCATTGCATGACTCAATGGGAAATTACTTGCATCGGCATAACCTAAAGTATATTCTCCCATCATGTGACCTTTGAATCGGAATCTTTTGCCAGTTTCAGCTGTCGTTGCATTAATAGACCATACTGGAATTGAAGGTATATCCTTAAGCTTTCCTTTAATACCCCAACATTTTTCTAAAGCATCAGCCAATATGAAAGCTCTAGAAAAAAAATGAATCCAGTTTTGGATTGTAAAAAATAACCTCATTAAAGCAGTTTTCTGCAATGATTTACTTGTTAGAGTAGTTTTCAATTCAATTGATATACGATCCAAATAATCTTTAGAAGTGGGAAATTTATATTTATTAAGTGAATACATTAACCCGATCAATAAACTTCCGCCAGATACCGTTGATAAATTAGTTACTTGTTCTAACTTTCCTTTCTCAGCTAAATATCGCAACAAACCCGCATGGAATGTCGCAGCTCTAACTCCTCCTCCCGATAAAGCCAAACTTATTTTCTCAATTTCTCTCGACATAATTATTCTCTATTTTATATAAAATCTTAATTCTTCGCTGACAATAATCATTAGAATTGGCATTCCTTCTGAATTCATTACTCTCGCAAATTCGTTCAACGATGTTAAATCTGTTTGGCTGGCTTCTGAAGAATGTCCTGCTGGATGAGAATGCCAATCTCCAATATAATCACAATTTTCAGATGTTCTTTTTTTTACTTTATCAAGATACTCTTTTAAGCCCTCGCAACCACGATCGAATCCAGAAATCGAAGACCTGCTATCTCTAGGTGCATCTGTTATATCAACTATATATATGGACTTTGTTTTCTGATCTGTGTAACCTATTACAATTCCGCCAGTCTCTTTTGGTAGACTAGAAGCTCTTAACCGTTTTAATTTGTCTTCAATAAAGCTATCATAGAAAATATTCCATCCGTTAATTTCAATACTCTTTGGGCTAAAGAGTTCGACCTCATAAGTGTCCATATGTCCAGTCTCAGAATCTAATTTTAAAATACAAAGTCTTGCATTATTAGATTTAAGTTTTAAGCGAAGCAAATTTGACAATGAAGATGAAAGTAAAACTACCCTTTCATAGGATAGAACCACTGAAAGGTCACTACAACTTGCACCTACCCTTTGCTTTGGAATATTATTTTGAAGAAAATTTTCGCCCCATTCTTCAGATATTAATGCTCTTAAGTAGGAGGCTTCTATAAAATCTAACCTTTTTGATCTTTCGTTATCCTCTAAAAATAAAACTCCACCCGTACCGATTTGATTAAAAAACAAGGAACAAGCTCGAGGAAGTTCATTTGAAAATGAGATATCACGAAGTAAAAAGCTAGAAGCACTTGCATCAACGATCAAATCAATAGATTTATAATCAGACAAAGATTCTGAGAATCTAGTTGGACTAAACCTCTTGGAAATATAAGTAACTAATGGATTACCTGGTGAATAATTCTGGTTCATTAATTCTGCAACAAGCTCTACTTTTTTTCTCCCAATATCTTTTTCTTTCGCCAAATGTCGAAAAACATTGTGAGGTGCTATGCAATCATTATCAAATAAAGACCATCTTCCCCATCCTGACTTTGACCAAATTTCTGCAAGTGTGCTACCCAAAGACCCTACTCCAATTAATACTCCATTAAACGAAGCTTCTGTGAACTCAATGCCTGACATCAAAGCGGCAAATTTTTGAGTTAATGGTTTAACAATCTCTACAGGTAAAATACGAATTTCAGATAATTTATCATTATCCGAAAGATTCTCGATTCCAAGTAGATCAATCTTATAGTAATTATTTGGGTCTGTTGGGGAAATACTTAAAATTCCAAGCAGATGACCCAACTCACCTATTGCTTTAGGAATAAAGAATGCAAAAAAATCAGGTTTCGAAAATAAATTCCCTGAACTATCATATCTCTTAAATTTTAATAGTATAAAAGTATGTTTGAGATTTTCTGTAATTGGAAATCCAGACGAAGGTGTTCTTAATAAAATTTCCTTCTTTAGGTTATCAATAACTGAGGAAGACCTTTTTTGAAATTGTTCTTCAAGCAGTTTAAGATTCGATGGTGCAGGGAATACCCTAGTATGCTCTATTGGCTTAATTTCAAGTGTTAAGAAATTGCAATTTCCAAAATTATTTGTATTTGAAATTCTGATTACTTTTGATGTCTCATCAATATTAGCAAAGGCGAATGATTTTTCCTCTTCATAGTATGTTGGAAGTAGCAGCTTATACTCACTTATAAAATATGGTCGTTCTAATTCCTGCTCATTTGAATGTATTTTGTCTTCCGAAGTTTTTATAAACCACCAACAAATTCGATTCAGAAATTTTTGTGGAGTCCAAGATCGCTCTACTTCATCCCAAGATTCTAGATACAGACATAAAGTTTTGGGAATTATTTCAAATGGGAAATTCATATGTAAAACATCTTCTGGGAAGTTTTCTCGTATTGGTACCACTCGGAATTGATGCTCATGAAAATCTTTAATATAAATTATTGCCAAAGGCTCTCTGTTTAATATACCTATTGAATTTTTGCTTTTGATAGACGGACATTTTAGGTCAACCAAAAGTATTTCTATTATTAATTCTTGGAATTGAAAAATTCGAGTCTCGTTTAAATTAAATTCTTTGCACTCATAGATTTCATTAATTAAACTATTAACTTCTTTAGAATGCTCAGAAAGTCGATTGTCTGGAGATATAATTCTAGATTTTTCAATTATCATCATAAAATTATCCAGCTTTATAATTTTTGCTTATTGCAATACTTGAAGCAGATATTTTTTTCTCCTCCTTCGCTATTCCTGCTTCATCGATGATGAACTTAATGGGCTGTGGAATACTGGTATCGGATTCCTCCATAGTCACCAAGTACATACATCCTTTTACTTTATCTAAATATTTTTCATAGCATTTCTTTGCCTGAATATGAGGTGGTTGTATCTGTTCGTAAGCTTCCTTGTTATCTGGAATAGCGTGACTTGAACTTATAAGATACGATCCTTCCTTCCCGTATAATAGTAATTCTTCAATTTTTTCCTTAGGATAAGTTATTTCTTTACCTTTTTCATCGCTAAGAGCTAAATAACTTGAATGATGGGGAACGTTAAAAATATCCCATTTTAGTCTGTCTTCATTATTCCTCTTTTGCGACTTCGTGACAATATCCTCTAAAATATCCCACTTTGAATCTCCAATAGCAAGATAATCATAAATTTCGGCTCCAATTTTAAATCTAATGTTAAATATTAACGAAGCTTCATTGCGAAATTCTTCATTCTCATCGACATGTTTTACAAATGGAGAATGACAAAAGAATTCGATTCCATCGCTATCTAAAGAAAAATCAGGGGCTAATTGACCCGCATCAGTGATCAGATGTTTTCTATCATCAATTGAAAGGTCATTTTCTTTGAGCCATTCCTTTAACCGATCTGGTTTTGAAAATACCCGAATACCCTCTCCCTTTTTCAAACGGTAGCGTGCTTCTTGTCTCCATATAACAAATTCATCACTTTGATTCTCGCTAGGTGCTTGTTCAAGAATCATAGAAGCTGGAACCCAAAGTGTATTAATTTTTATCCTACCTTCACCTTGATATTTGGAAGCATAAGATAATTCAAAAAATTCGGTGCTATTTTTAATGTGATCTTCATCGCCATGAGTAAAAGCCACAACATCAATGTAATCTCTGTTAGCATCAGCCAACTCTTTACCTAATACTTTTTTAAGATTTATTTCTGGTCCTACATTTTCCTCCTCTGACTTTTTGATATGCCGAAAATCCATTAAAATACGCTTTTTGTTGTCTAGAATTATCTGGCTAGTATCACCATTTCCGACTGGGTAAAAAATAATTTCATGTTTCATGATAATACCTTCTGTGTGAAATATTATCCTATTTTAGGATAGCCGCATTATGTCGTCAAGTAAAAGAGTTGAAATATTTTCCTATTTTAGTATATTTTACCTGTGAGCATAAATGAAATAGTTGCCCTTAAAATCCGAGAACTGCGAGAAGCTAGCTTTTCTGGAAAAGGAATCTCGCAGACTGAATTAGCAAAAAAGTTAAATAAGACCCCAAACACCATTTCAAGATGGGAAACGGGAGAGTATAAACCGAGAATTGAAGATTTATATGAGTTAGCTAAGTTTTTTAAAGTCTCAATCCTTTCATTTCTACCTGGAGACACTGTAGGAACTGAAAAAGATCAGAAAATTGATATGATGTTTAGAGGAATGTCAGGGCTATCTGACAAAGAATTAAATGAAATTTCGAACTATTTAGAGTTCTATCTTGCTAAAAAGCAATTAAATGCGATCCAAAAGAAATCCCCAGGGAGAAAGCGAAAAGATGAGTCAAACACGGTATGAATACTATGAATCATTAAAGTTAGGTGCAAATAACCTAAGAAAAGAGTATGAGATAAATTTACCAAGGATTCTACCAAGTGAAATTAAAAAAATAATGAAATCTGAAGGTATAAAGGAAATCAATTACTGGAAAGATTTTAGTGACTTACGTGGAGCATATATAATTGATGATGGAATTCCTCATGTAGTTGTTAATAAAAATCTTCGAAGGGATCAGAAGACATTTACCTTAGCTCATGAGTTAAAGCATCACTTATTTGATAGGAGCTTAGGTAGTTTATATTGCACGAATAGAAATATAAATGAACAAATTGAAATCGGAGCTGAGGTTTTTGCCGCCGAGCTTTTATTCCCTGATCAGCTTTATTTATACCATCTAAATGAAATGGGTGTTACACGAAACAATTTTCAGCCAGCACATTTGGTCTTATTGAAAAATGCTACAGATACAACATTAAGCTATCCTGGCTTGGCTAAGAAGGCGGAGTTTCTTCAAATTGCAGAGAAAGGAAGCTTGAGTAAAATCAACTGGGATAGATTACAAATAGAAATTTTAGGCAAGCCATTTTATAGGAAATCTGCATAAATTTTTGAATCAATATTTAATAGCTAAAAAGATTCCAAATTCTTTACCGTTTTGAATTATATAATTATATATTTATTTAACTTCTAAAAGTTTTTCGTTTGGTATAAAATATTCTATTTTTAAGAATGAAATCCTTTTTCGTATAAAATTGCCATTTAACTTACATCTGATATTGATCAGACTTTAGCTTAATTATTTCCTTATTGAATTTTTCCTCAGATGCGAATTTACTAAATAAGCTATGCGTAAACCATTTAAAGTGAAATATACGTGAGACAAGAAGGAAAGTTTGAGATGGATGATGGAACAAATTTTATAGAAGACGCAATTAAGATATCTAGATCAGCGATAGAAAATCTTAACAGTAATTATTTAAGTAGACCTTCCATCTATCTTGAAGAAAAGCACCTTCATAATGAATTCGATAAAATTATAAAAGAAATGACGGTTGATTTTAATTTTCCGCTTATAACCAAAACATTTGATGGTCATGAATTTCCGATATTTATTAATGAATATGTTACAATAAATAAGTATAAGCGGTCTGATTCCTATGAGTCTATAAATCAATATCGATCGAATCCAGCAAAATTAGATTACGTAATTCTTGATCCAAATTGGATAAATAAAAATAAATATATTGCCTGTGTTAATAAACACGAGCCAGAAAGAGGAACAATTAGAAAGAATAATGAAATCCCATTTTTAGTTTCAATAGAGTTTAAATTTTTGCATTTTGGAAGGAAATACAAATCATTTGATAACTCAAAAAATTCGTTATCTTTTCTTGAAGAGACCAAAACTTCAAGAAAAGATAGAATAAAAAAGGAAATGATTGCGGACGCTACAAAGCAAGTAAAAGAAGGAATTCCAATGCCTAATGTGGTTTATTTTAATTCCGAGATTCCTTTACCTATTACAGATATTAAAACTATATTATTAGATGTGAAAAGCACTTTTAAAAACAGTCAATTAGCCTTATGGTATTCACAAGGAGGAATTACTCAGAGGTTTAAAGATCAAAACGATTTTTATTCAATTAATATTTGATCAGAAAGTTTTTCTCATTTCATATGTTTAAAGTATAAATTGAATTATAGCATTGGAAGAAATGTTTTGATCGATTCTAAGATATCATCCAAAGAAGGATAATCTCGATAGTATAAAGCCTCAGTGTTTTTGTATCTCGCCTCAACTTCCTTCCTATGTGTAGGATTGGATAAAATAAATGCCTCATTCTTTGATAAATCTGATTCATCATCTTTTCTAAAACGCTTTAACTTGTGTCTTTTATATTCTTCAGAACCAATGAATGTTTGCACATCGGTAGTATTTATTAATTTATACATATCATAATAGTGCCTGGCAAAGTTTTTGATTTCAACTCCTGCAATCATCTGCCTAAATTTAGTCGAAATGGCTTGAAGCTTTTCTACAAAGGTATACTGAGGTAAGTAGCAATTAACGTCAATTGCTCGATTATCGATGTAATCTCCAAAATTAACTTTTGATGAAATGTGTTCAAAAACCCAAGAAGAGATAGTTATTTTCCGAGATGGTTCGACATCATCAAAACCAACTTCTAGTAAAATATGTTCTTTAATTCCTGGCTCGGGGAAATGGGTCGGATAGATGATTGGAATCTCCGCATTTCTGTATGAATCATCACTATAGTTAAGTTCTTTGCCTAACGAACCAGGAACTTTTAAATTCTCTTTGATATTTTCAAAGAAATTTTTCCTTTTAATTATAGCTTTTTCCGTCTTATTTTCTTGAGAACTTCTCGATTCAAATTCCTTAGCTTTAACAAGTAAATCAATATCTTCGGAAAATCGATCGATTATTTTGAAACCTTTAGAAAGAGATGTACCTCCTTTCATGCTAAACTGGAATCCTGATTCCGATAAAGAATAAAGAACATGCATAATCCAATAGTCCTTTTCGACCAATGGAACGGGAATGTCCTGCTCATTTGAAACGATTCTTAGGAGTGATTCCCATTCTGGATCATTATGGAGGAAAAATTTATTCATAATTCTCCAGAAGACTATCTATCATTTTCCTAACAGCTACTTTACCGAAAACTTTTGCATATCTTTTGAGCTTTGCAATGTTCAAGTTATCAATTAGGTTCTTGATTTTATTTTCTAAATCCAAGGCTTCTTCCGCTAATTTTTTCCTTTCGTTTAGATACTCTATTAATAAGAATTCTCGGTCAACTTCTAGTGGATAACCGTTTCTTCTTTTGAAATATAGTTTATCGGAACCTAACTTGAAGTGTCCATGTCGTTTATGATTGTAGACGACCATTTCTTTGTACAACTGCGTCAAGCCTAAACCAAGACTGTTAAATTTATTATATTCAACGATCAAGAAGTCGTTTGTATTTAAGAACTTTTTTACAAGCTCTTTAGTCGCAACTGGTACTTCTCCAAATTTACTCGTTCCCAGACGAGAATAGAGACCGTTTCGCTCCTTCTTTACATAACCCATTTTGACGAGCTTCTTCAACTCCCGATCCACACTCGGAGAGTACGTAACTAGTTCACCTCTCCTGTAAGAATGCCCTGGCTTGAGATGTCGTTTTAGCTCTACGATAGACATATCTTGATTTTCGTAAATTTCGAGTCATATGTCAAATATTTTACAAAATATTTTGCCACTTTCAATGCTAGAATCAATGATCACGAGCCAGATTTCAATAAAACTAGCGAAATTTTGGGTAGTTTAAGCCCAAAATGAAGGATTTAGGGGCATTAACTAGGATTGGAATGGATACTTTTTCCTAAATTCTTTAATTGAAGCTGGAAAAATCGAAAGAATGTAAAGGTGACACCAAGAGACATCGGAATAGTCAAAAAGCTCCGCAAAGTCCCCTCCTCCGTTCTGGTAGAAAAGTAACATATGAATGATTATGTTATTTTTTTACTCGAAGGCAATTTTTCTTAGAGACACAGAAATTGGTCCACTTTGGATTTGATCCTGAATGGACCGTAAAACAAACGCTACATATACATATAATAACCCACAATCCCTACCCCAGTCTTACGAAGGTGTGTTGAAGCAATTTTTACAATTTCAAACTCAGAATTCCCTACCATTGAATACTGACACTATAAGGAGATTCATCAATCTTCCTAAAATAAAGGGAAATGGTGAGTATTCCGAAGCTTCCAAAGCATTCCGCAAATGTGCAGTTTTTGTAGCCTTGAAACAAATTACTCACGATACAAGAGTAAAAGCCTATTTAACCGAAGAATCAAAAATGATCAAGGTGGCTAAAGTTCACAGGGCTATTTATAAAGAAAAAATTCTATCTTGGGAGGAAATTCATAAACTGATATTCAAGTCGAAATTGTTGGATAAAGGAAAGGATAATAAGTATCATCGGTTGTCTTTAATTATAGAAACCCTAGCTATGACTGGAATGAGGATTTCGGAGTTAATCAATATAAAACTGAAAGATTGCTTAATAGATGGTGAGAAAGTTTATATCAATATAATTGGTAAAGGAAACAAACCCAGACGAATTTTTCTTAGCGTAAACCTACTCTCACGCATAAAAAGAGAATTCAATTCGGAAGCTCTATTGTTTCTTTCGAAGCAGAGAAAGAAGTATAATAGATCATATTTACAGAAAGAAATTAATCTTTTAGGTAAACTATTACTTTCTAAAAACCATGTTACTTGTCATACTTTCAGACACAGCTTTGCTACTAGGGAAATAAAACGACTAGGTTGCACTCGACCAGTACAACTATACTTGGGACACGCTAGTTCAATAATTACTGAGATGTATAATCACACAACTCTTGAGTATGAAGATTTATTCGGATGTTGAATCCAGATATTCTCGCTTATTGAGCTAATCCAAATACGATTATATGAATATTTTGCCTAAAAAAATCTAACATATTTTTTTCAATAAACCCAGCTTGGTCAATGCTTCCAGCTAATTTTCAGACATAAATCGCTCAAATTTAGAATAGAATTTATATAAAACACTATGTTAGTATCTAAATTTAAATGAACTTGTCTGGATTTTTTATTATATAAATCTCAAAATAATTGGAAATTTTTCTCTTATGATCTCCGCTTTTTCTATTACAGTTCAAAGCATCAATTAATCCATATTTTTCTAGTCTCTTTCCTGTCTGTTCATCAAAATCGTCAACAAATCCTGAACGCTGCCAATCTCTTAAAAATTCTCTATATTTATCACCATGGATTAATTTTATAAAATATCTAATACTTGATTCTCTACATCTCTTCATGAATAATTTCCTCGTACTTTATATTAGTTACACTCTCGGAAATATTTTTCACAAAATTGGATTGAATATGCATTGAAAGCTATGCATGAATGGTAACTTAAAAATTGTTTTCTAAAAACTTGCCATTATGATATCCCTAAGTCGCTCTGTATTCTTAATTCTTAAACCAAATACAATAGGGATTCCTCGGGAAGCAACTGATCTAAACCAAATTGTAATGAATTACACTTAACAAATTTGTTATTTTAATTTTGCTCAAAAAAGAATGAATTACTAAGGTACTCGATAAAGTCCAGTTTTCGGCTTATATTTAAAAAGTTCTGTATTAAGCCTCTTATGAACTATTTTCATCCACCACTTTTCTAAACGAAAATCATTGCTTTCTGAATAAAATTTGGTATATTATTTCACTCATACTTATCTTCAGAAAAAAAATGCTATAAAAAATAGGAGAAGCAGAGATGTTTTCAAAATTATTCATTTACCAAACAGGATTATAATCCAAGTGAATTTTCATTAGTTATGTCGCTGGGAATTTTTAAAAAGCGTCAAATCAGGCTATAACCAGATTATATTAGTACATTCGGATAAACTACATACTCTATTTTAGTGCAACTATCATACGTTACACATTTCTCTGGTTTCTAAAAATTTATTTTTGACAGATTTGATGCAAAAAATATTCTAATTTTGAGCGGCAATCGCCGTAGGACGCATCCTCTGAATGCTCCCATTCACCTTGGAACCATAGGCTCCCCTAGAATGAAAATTAAAATTCATCAAGAAGGGGCGAAGCTATGCAACAATCAAGAGCCATTCGATTCTTTGAAATCGAGACAAATGTTAATAATCCCGATTATATCAGATTTCTGGGTATCGATTATCTGAATCGTTACTTAAACATCCATACGAGATAGACCTCGACTGGAAAAAGAAACCGATCCTTATGATACGAGGTATCCATTACTAATTAAATGAACTACATAACTAGTTTAGGAATTTTCATAAAATTTGAATTTTTTTCCGTACTATCGTTTAGATTCGATGAAACGGAGTATATTACATTTCAGAAATTGTTCAGGTAGGATGTCGCCTGAGATAGCGGATTCAGTTGAATTCCAAATTTCTGCAAAAAATGAATTAGGAGTTAATAGTCCGTACTATGTCTACACAGTTTTTCACACCAACCTTTGTAACTAAACATAAAGGCTCTCAAACCATCCCTACCATCCTTCCTAACCAACCTATAGGATTACCTCAAAATACCTCTAGAATAGGCTTAAATACCCTTATACATGAATTTGATAAGGTTAGAATCCAATATCAGGATTTATATTTTCCACTCCAGGTAACAATATCATCAAAAAGATTAACAGCCAATTATCCTCTAAAATTCAATGATCTGTTTTCCATTGTAGATAGAGCAATTAAACAATTTGAACAATATTTATTTAAAAAACATTACAAACTAAAATTATCCCTCCCAAAACTAGTATGGAAGGGAACAGGTTCTGATGATCAAAAAAGGGATCACTACCATATCCTAATTTTACTTCCACTTCAATACGATCTCAAGGCACTATTCATCGATTTCCTATGCGAAAACTATGATAGAGAAGCCAAGTCTATTGATCATCATTCTAAGGCAGATTTATACCTGAGAGATTATACAGGATCATCTCGGAATTTCCTATGCTATGTAGCACGAAAAGAAACCGAAGAAATGGGTATAGATAAATTAGAGTTGGGACTTAGTAACATCTACGGTCAATATTCTAGTGATACCTTTAGCAACCATAATGGATTTATTCATAATAATATATCACAATGTCAATTAGAATATCAATTCCATTTACATCAGGACGCATTGAGGGATTTTGGAATCTTTCTTAGCAACTCAAATAATAATCGACTAGGAACAAATAAACAAGATATCCACCTGCCATCGACCTACGATCATCCAGTAAAACGATTATGTAATGAACCTTACACATATGTAACATTAGAAATAGCAAGAGAGGAGTTTTTACGGAAGTTCATAAATGCATTAAACTCGAATGATAACAATATACATCTAATAGTTGCCGTTACTGGAATAGGCAAGAGCTATCATATAAACAGATTAGACGAATTATTAAAAAATGAATGCAGGGTCCTTATAGTATCTCCTCGGCACGATACAATCAATGAATATACAATTGGGGATAAGCTCCCAAAAATCCCAACCTGCCTAAAGGAGATTTTTGATAAATCCTACAGATTTGCTATTTCTCCAAGGAAAGCTCTTAAGCAAGCCATTTGTAGTAATGAAGAACGCTTA
>NZ_SORO01000007.1 GCF_004368965.1 Leptospira meyeri
TTTCAGTAGATCGAATGTTGACAAGTTGTCAAGTAAATATTTCTTCGTTAATGGAGATAGATTTTTACCCATTGCGTATAACGAACTAGGCTTACTGAAGTTCCCTGACCCTGAGTCCCGGAACGGGACGTTAGGGACTGGCACGTAGTTTGCGGCTGCAAACGAGTGACAGAAAGGGAATTTGGCGTAGCCCGAGCGAGGGCTTGTCCCGAAGCGAAGCGGTAAGTCGCTGTTATACGACGTGACAATTAGAATTGAGTAGATGCTGAAATATAGAATCCTCTAATTATTTCTTTCCCATTTGATAGCTTACTATCCTGAAATCCGAAATTGTTTTGAAAAGAAGAATAATAGTAATAAGTATCACGTAAATTTTCATATTTAAAGTAAGCGTAATTGTAGTTGTATCCAAAAGCTATGTTATAGTTTTCCATGAAATTGTATTTTAATGAAATGTTTGCTTCGTAACCTTGGAAAATTCCTTGAGTTTTTGTATCTCCTTTGATTGTGCTGAAGTCAGATGCAGAACCCGATGGAAAATAAAAAAGATATGAATCAAAATATTGATAAGTTCGTTTTCCTTGTGTATGGTAGAAATCTAAACTTAAGTTTAAAGATAGTTGATCTGTAATTGGTATTTTAGATTTTAAGACAATTTGAGGCCCATAAGCAGAAATTTTTTCTTCTGCATTAAAACTGTATTCAGAAATATTCCTAATTCTATCAATTTTTCTAATCCCAACACCAATAGCAAAATATTCTTTAATTTCTGGAGTAGGGTAGAAGAAAAAATTTAGCTTGTAATCACTTCTTTCATTGTTTCTGAGGTAATGTCTGGCTCGATCATAGTAATATTGATTTCTAACTTGATAAACATAATCTTCTTCGTAATTAGCTCGTTCGATTTGGATTTTGGAATGTTCAAATTCAATGCCAAAGCCTTTTTCTAAATTTTTATAAATGAAGAAAAATGGAGTAATCGTTTTTTGATTTCCCTTGAGTTTATTGACTTTAATATTCCAATAAGGATCAGAGTCAGTAAAGTTTCTACTATAATCAAATGGAGTAAATTCCGCTTTCTGAAATTTTAAACCAGTTTCAAAAGTTGGTTTATTTGACTGTGCATAAAGCACAGAGTTTAAGGAAATTAGAGTTAAGAGTATTGTGATTTTTATTTTCATTTTAATGATTCAATTTTTTGTCATGTCGTATAACGAACTAGCCTTAACGACGTAGGCTGACCCTGAGTCCCAACGGGACGTTAGGGACTGGAACGACACTTGCGTAAGCAAGGGGAGTGCCAGAAGCCTATGTGTCGCAGACCGAGCGAGGGCGTAAGTCCCGAAGCGAAGCGTTAAGGCGCTGTTATGCGCTGTTTGTTATTTCATCAGATAATTTGATATATCAACATTTTGCCCAGATAATGGTTGAAGGATAAAGGCTTTTAATTCAGTATTTATAGAAATTTTAACATGCCAATATTTTCTGTCTTCGGTTTCTGTTGTATTCATGTTTTGAAGAAGAGGTTTAAAAATATTAAATGGTATTCGGTAAATAAGATTATTTGATCCGCAAGCTAATACCACATTTGAATTTTTATATTTTTCGAGTGATTTTTCTTGATGTGGATGAAAGGCATACCAGAATATTCGATTATTCTTTGTTTTATATTCTTTGCTTACAATTACTAAGTCACCGTTATTTTTATCTTCACTTTCAAAAAGTGATTTAGATACTTTGTTATATTTATTTTTACTCAGTTCCTCAAGTTTAAATACAACTTCTTGGTGGAAAGAAAGAGGTGTGAATTTTTTCTCATTTTTTTCAGAATTTTCTTCATCTACAGATAATTCTGGTTCCAATAATTCTGATGCATTATTTGTGAGATCTTGGCTTGTACTAAATACTAAATCAATGAGTCTATCTAATTTCGTATACTCAAAGGGTTGCAGACATTGAGTTATAAGTTTTATAACTTGAGGATCATCTAATTTTTCTTTTGTGCTTAATAATTTCCATAATGAATCGACGCTAATAATTCTTGTTCTCCATGCATGGATTGAGCCTCTAATTTGAGCTTCTAAATCGCCTGTATCTTGCCTGCCAACAACTATTAAGTTATAAGAGTTTTCAGCGTTTATTTTCCCTTTTTCGATTAGTTTTGTCCTATAATTATCGATTTTATCAGTACTTATTCGGTAAGCATCGGTAGTTTTTACTTCGATAACGAAAGAATTGTTTTGATCAATCCAAAGCCCATCATTTCCGATTTCGTTTTTGTTTCCTTGATAAAGGCCAAACTCTACGAGAAAACCTAGTCGTCGTCCAATTTCATTTATCAAATCTTGTAGTACATATCCACTATCAGTGAAATTTGATTCGATGCATTCTTGGATGAATGATTTGATTTTTAAAATTGGAATATTTGTTAAAAATTGCCTAAATTCTATGGAGCAATTGTTTCCATTTTTAAGTTTTCCATCTCCACAAAGACCAAGGAGAGCAGTTAAGCTTTTATTTATTAATTCCGGATTAGATTTTATTAGATCATTTATCATTTTTTTTCTTTTATATATTTATTTTAACAAATAGCGCATAACGAACTAGACTTAACGACGTTCCTCGACCCTGAGTCCCTGAAGGGGACGTTAGGGACTGGAACGAGGCTTGCGGAGGCAAGAGGAGTTCCAGAGAGGAATGTGTCGAAGACCGAACGAGGGCTTGTCCCGAAGTGAAGCGTTAAGTCGCTGTTATATGCAGTGCTTCATTAATAAATTTTGTTTTTATTTTCATACAATTTCTTTTGCCAAATTCTAATAATACAAAGGAAAATGAGGAATGAGAGAATACCTAATATTAAACTTGTTGTTTTAATCAAAAGATTAATAGTAAAATTAGTAAATTGTAATGAGAGACTAGTTAAGAAAAGAATCGTCAGCATTAAGAATATTAGTATAAATAGGTTTATTTTTCTTGACCTAAATAGTGAACCTAGCTTTGAGAAAGCGTTTTCGAAATTTCGAGTTCCAATAAAAATAATAGAAAATATGGAATAAGTAAAAATAAAAAATTCGATTAAAAAGAAAACAGTAGGAATTTTGAGATAATTGAATGTGCTTAATTTAAAATCTATTCTGAGAGGAGATTCAAGAGTTATGAATAAAATCAAAAAAGAAATTGGAAATACTAATACCATCGAGAGCCTAGATTGAAATTTAATAAAATTCCAGAAAAAATCCCAATATGCTAGTTCCTTGTTTAAATCTACTAAAGAAGTTAATTGATATATCACTTTGTAAAAATTGAAAATTATGTAATACGTACAAGTTATTGAATATAAAAAATAAATATAAAATTCAATTCTTTTGATGTTGAAATTGTTCAAAGTTGAGTATAGATACGAAACAAATGCAAAAATTACAATTAGATTAAGCAATTTTCTTGCTGTTTGATTTTTATATAAACTTTCTACTGTCATAATAAATTCTTTCATTTATCTTCCTTTATATTCTAATTATATTTTGAAGCATTGCATATAACGAATTAGGGGAGACGACGTTGTCCGTAGCCGAGCCTACGAAGTAGGTGTTGGCGTCGGCGCGCCTTCTTGCGTAGCAAGAAGCGTGACGGAGGACAATGTGTCGTAGACCAAGCGAGGCCGTAAGTGCCGAAGCGCAGCGTTTCCCCGCTGTTATGCGCTGCGAGTTATGCTTGGAATTAAATTATTTATTTTTCAGAGTTATTTCAAATCAGTATTAACAATTTGTTAAATAACTTGTGAATTAAATCAAATACTTAATGTTCGATTTTCCTAATTATATTATCTCGGATGTTAATCGGAAGATTATACTCTTTAATAATGTAGTATAATACTTCTGCAAATACTCTACTTCTGAAATTATTCTTAGGTGATTCGATTTTAAAACTGTAAATGTTTCAAGAGATATGAATGGGGGAAAAATGTGTTCTACGCTTTTTAAATTGTTTCTTTTTTAGGCAAATAGCCCTTATGTTAAATTTTTTATTAATTTAGAATAATCCGAGATTTGCCTTTGTAAATATATTTATTATTATAAAGAAGATGATTGCAAAGCCAATTAAAGTATAGATTCGCAGAAATTTACTTGTATAAAATGTTGTTTCTTTTTCTAAATATTTTTTGAAATTATAATGTCCGATTTTATTTATTTTTAGAACCTTTCTAGGAATGAACTTACCTTTGTAATTTTGGAATGTTATGTTGTTGAAGGAGATCGGGCAATCGTACAAACATTCTTTACACATTCTTTGTTCATCATTACTGTTTATATAAATGCAATAAGTGCCTGGCAAATATATAAAAACATCTTCCGTATCCGCTATTTTCATTTCCGTCATTTCCCATATAATAATTAATAATGTTATAAAGAACGGGATGGTAATTAAAAGAAGTTTAATTAGGAATTCTTGTTTTGAATAGAAATCTATTTTGTTCATATATTTGGAAATTTTAATGCTAAAATGATGGGAAAGTGAATTTATTAATTCTTAGTCTAATTTAACTCGTTGCGCATAACGAACTAGCGGAGACGACGTTCCTCGTAGCTGAGCCTGCAGGGCAGGCGTTAGCGTCGGCGCGACTTCTTGCGGAGCGAGAAGCGTGACGGAGAGGAATGTGCCACAGGCCAAGCGAGGGCTTGTCCCGAAGCGAAGCGTTTCCGCGCTGTTATACGCCGTTTACATTATATATTACCTGTTAATACGTAGGCTCTAGTTAAATTCAGTTTATTGAAGAGCTCATCTTGTTTTCTAGATGAAACGAGAAGGCTATCAATAGTACTGTCTGTAGAGTCCCACAGTGAATGTGAAAAAAGTCTACTAAAACAGGCTTCTAATCTTTCGGTTTGTTCATTCGTAATTTTTGCTCTGTATAAAAGTTTTTCTCTTTCAGGTTCAGTAAGAATATTGAATACATTTATTATAATGTCTTTCATATAAGGACCCCAAGTTAATACAGCACCTTTGTGCCAAATTCTACGGACTCTTTTTTGAGCACTATTGAGCGATTCATTTTTTTTAGATGGAATCCAATCTGCTAGGTGACTACTTTCCACAATCACCTTTGATAATATTTTAAAGTTTTCAACTTCACTATTTCTAAAATCATTTGGTTGGTCAAATAGAGAAGAGGAAGGGTGTAGGTATATAGTATTAGGGTATATGGCTGTTGCTAATAAATCTTGCGTAATAGGATAATTTGGATCCTTTGATGCTTCAGCTACATAAGGTTCCAAAGCGGAAGACGATAAAACATTTTCTTTTAATGCGGCAAAGAGAATACTGTTCGCTTTAGATTTCTCAAATTGCTTTTCTATAATTAAAAATTTTATGAAATTTTCTTCAGAATGAGAAGATGAAGGTTTTGTTGATGAAAATTCCTCCCACATTTCTTTTTGGATAGTAGAAAGTCTTTCTAATAACGTTGATGTATAGAAAGGTACTTGTCTAAGCTTAGAATGTGCTTCCAGATTTGTGATCATTAAAGAATCAAACAGATTTTTAGAACTTTTTTCATCTTCCGTTGATAGAAATACTTTTACGTCAACTTCCTTTGCATTATTCAATATTTGTGCAGCTGTTTTGTGCTGACCATCAAATAATCTTATAGAATTCTTGAGGTATCTTGCGATTGCAGGGGATAGTTGAGGATGGCTTTTTAAGTGGTCACGTAGATTGACAAGTCTTTTCAAGTCGATTACTCTGGGTTGTAAACCTTCTTGATCATCATTTTGAATCCAAGATAAGGGAACTTTTGAATAAAAATAATAGGAATCTAAGTGTTTGTCATATAATATTGGAGCAGTTATAGTTGTATTTGAGTCAGTTAATTTGACTACATTCTCCTCTTTTACGAGGTGTATATTCATATTCGAAATACCTTTTAATTCCAATATGTCTTGCAGTTTGATATTATTTTGTTTCTGTAAAAACAATTTTTCTAATTGAAAATTGTCTTTTACGGTGTCTAAGCTTTCATCTTTTTTACGTCTGTTATAAATTTTCTTTACTATCCGAACATTTACTAAATCTGTTGGACCTCCTTTCGACCATGCTGTTAAATGATCAAATTCTATCTCGTCAGCTTGAGAGATTATTTCACCTGAAATGTAACATCGAAGAGAGCCATCAGCTTCTGTTTGACTTATCCTGACTTGATTTTTTTCTATATCTGTAAGTTGTCTATCTGGCATATTGTTTCCTTTTATAAGTTATAAAATTATGTAAATGTCGTATAACGAACTAGCCTTAACGACGTAGGCTGACCCTGAGTCCCGAACGGGACGTTAGGGACTGGAACGACACTTGCGGATGCAAGGGGAGTGCCAGAAGCCTATGTGTCGCAGACCGAGCGAGGCCTCGTGCCGAAGCGAAGCGTTAAGGTGCTGTTATACGCCGGTTGTTTTTATCATTTTGAAAATTTTAATTTAGTTCAAAAGATTAATGTAATTTCATTTTAATGGTTTATTTCTTTTTATATTGGGTCGACGATTTCGTTAGCCACATAGGAAAATCTTTTCTATTTACAAATGGGAGCTGGCCTATATAAAGAGAACTTTTTGCGATCCAAGTTGCAGATTGATCATAGCTATTGTGATACTTCTTGAATTATCGGAATTCTAGACGATTAAGGAAGAAGAAATTGATTTTGAACTTCTATCGAATCTCAATTTTCTCTTTGTTTGCGAATAAATACATATTAGCAATTTTTATTTGCTCAATAAATCTAGACTCATTTTCACATCTGGAAAGGAATGAGAGAAAGGCGCCAGCCGCATTATTTACGTCTTTTAATTCAGAATAGCATAACCCAATAGCATAAACTAAAGCACAAGGGTCCTTATAACCACCCTTCTCAAGGCCCTCGAGTAAATATGGTAGTGAGTCTTTATAGTTTTTTTCATTAAAATATATTACACCCAAATTAGCATAGTTTTCGCCTTGAGAGTTATCAAGCTCAATTGCCTTTTTTATATAAAATTTTGTCATTTCTAAATTACCTAACTGTTGATAAGCAACAGAAATCATTATTAAATACCCGCTCTTTGAAGAGGGGTATTTTTTCATCAAAATTTCAGAGTATTTTATTACTTCAATATAATTACCCTCATCAAAAAGTTGTTTTAGTTTCAATGCTTCAACTTCGCGCTCATCATTTTTGCAAAACACTAATGCAAATAAAATAATAGTTATAAATGTTTTTGTTAAATATATTTGAAATTTAGTATCCTTATTTCTCATTTTTTGCTTATTTCTCATTTATTTTGGTTTTTATTCTTAATTAAGATCATATTTTTTCTAAGTTCTAGATTCCAAAATGAAAAGGGATATTTGTTCATCGAGACTTACTGATAATGATGGAAATTCAAATTTTTTAAATATTTCTATATGACCTTACAAAGTGTATAAAAAAATTTGGTTTAGATGTTTAAAGGATTAATAATCTTATTCTAATTTTAAACGAAAAATTTGCAACTGGCGTATAACGAATTAGGGGAGACGACGTTGTCCGTAGCTGAGCCTCCGTAGGAGGCGTTAGCGTCGGCGCGCCTTCTTGCGGAGCGAGAAGCGTGACGGAGGACAATGTGTCGTAGACCGAGCAAGGCCGTAAGTGCCGCAGCGAAGCGTTTCCCCGCTGTTATGCGTAGTGGCTTTTTATAACGTGATTTCCTTAAGAGAATCTTCGACAGTTCCTCCATAAGGTCGTCGTCCTGCTTTGCAGGCAGCATAAAAAAGAATAAAATCTGCATTATTTTCTTTTTTATTACTATCTGAATTTTCAATATTTTCATTCAAAACAGGGCCTAACAGAGAATATTCATAACATCTTCTTTCGTGTTCAGCCTTTGATATTTCTATATCGCAATTTAAATTCATCAAAAAAACTAAAAATAGATATTTGGTTTTAAGATTTTTCAAAAATTTTAACTTTTAGTCTGATTATAAATAAATTAAGCTAAAAAGACTTATTTTCTCGATTTTAAGTATATAAAATATATTGGATGATAACGAGTTATAAAATAAATATTCATTTATTTTTCAGAGATATATATATAATCCAATAATGATAATTGAGACAAAGGCGGTTAGAAAAAAAATCAAGTTAAGTTTGATATTTTCATCAGTCATATAATGGTTAATAGGTTTTTTCATTCCAGAAAGAAACCATCTTAGAAATCCAATTATTTTGGCAACACCTTCTAATAGAAACTCTAACATTAGTTCAAATAGTATATTCATATGAATTTTAAGCCATTACGCATAACGAACTAGGGGAGACGACGTTGTCCGTAGCTGAGCCTCCGTAGGAGGCGTTAGCGTCGGCGCGTCTTCTTGCAGCGCGAGAAGCGTGACGGAGGACAATGTGTCGTAGACCGAGCAAGGCCGTAAGTGCCGCAGCGAAGCGTTTCCCCGCTGTTATGCGAAGTGTGGTAAATCTGTTTAATATTACTGTTCTTTAAGTTTTCCAGTAACATATTGATGTAAAATACTTGAAACTAGAGTTTGATATGGAATTCCTATTTCAAGAGCTTTTGTTTTTAATAATTGAATATCTTTTCCCGCAATTCGAATATTCATTCGTTTGTCTTTGGCTAAAGTATTTTTTGCAGCAATTTTAAACTTATTTAAATAGCTTTTTTTATTTGAAACAGACTTCCATTCGTTTCTTTCAAAAGATAATTCTAATTCTTTTTCTTCATCGGTAAGTTTAAGTTTCATGAATGTTCACCTCTGGAAAATATAATTTAGTGTGTTTTCGTGAAGGGTATGCGGTTTTTAAAAAGAATGAATTTTCGTTTTCAATTGCAGGGACAATCCAGGCATAATTATCAATATTAATTACTATAATTATTTGGTTTGGATACTTTTTACTATTTGGATGTTCCAAGATATCTAGTATAGCACCTGCTTCAATTTCGATTACTATTCTTTCGAAGGAAATATTGCGCTGAGAAAAGAGTAGTTTATTTTTTTCATTATCCCAGTCAAAAATCACAGTTATAATTTTAGACCATTGTGTGCCTTTTGTCAATACATTAATTTTCTGAAAATATTCAGTTTCTTACCACATTTCGCATAACGAACTAGACTTACCGAAGTTCCCCGACCCTGAGTCCCGGAACGGGACGTTAGGGACTGGCATGCAGCTTGCGTAAGCAAGGCGAATGCCAGAAGGGGAATTTGGCGTAGCCCGAGCGAGGGCGAAGTCCCGAAGCGTAGCGGTAAGTCGCTGTTATCTGCTGTGCCGCGCCCTGATGTCTAACCGAGCGAAGCCACGGAAGGCGTAGTCGGTTAGGGAATGCCAATATGATTTCTATTTTTCGATTTAAAACCCTTTATAAGCAAATACCATTAATTTTTTACTTTTTTTCTAAAGGAATCAAGCCATGTTTTTAATTTTTGAAAATCTGATTCAATTTCACTAACATTCGGTAATGGCGCCGGAGTTTCTATTGGCTGAGAATGTTCAAAATATGAATATTTTGTCATCAATTCATCAATTAATTGGATGTCTGCTTTTTCAATTTGTAACAAATTTTTTAAACGTAGTGTTTGAACGGATCTTCTGAAACGAATCACGACACTCTGTAAGAGATACTCTTCAATAACTCTTTCTAATAGAATGCGAAAATCACTACAAAGCGCTTTTCCAACAGGATAAAAAGCTGTTGTCCCACCTTCAGTATCTAAAATTTTCTTACCCTTTTGCAAATTAGCTATAAGAAGGTTTAATGATGTATCAACTTTTCTAGCATAAACCGGAGTCTCACCTGGTTGGCCTGTTCCCCAATTCTCACGTGTTAGATGTAATGTATTAGCTTCTCCATCTTGGGACTTAGCAATCGTTTCTAAATTAGTTAATAAAGAAATTCTATGAGTAAAAACAATAACTTGCTGATGTTTTGACATTTCGCAAATTCTATTACTTACATATTCTTCATACTCTACGTCCAAAGAATTTATTGGATCATCGAATATTATAGGTGCTTTATTTTTAGAGAGTAATATCTCCGATATAAAGGCGGCAAGAGACGCTATCCGGAATTCCCCTTCGCTTAATATTTTTCCAACTGGTGCCTCATCAATTGATTTTAATTTGATAGCATAATATGTAACCCCTTTTGAAGCGCGTTTTTGTTGCAGTTCAGCTTTTAAGTGTCCAGCTCCGAGTTTATTTAATTCTTTTTGAAAAATATCTCTGAACTCATCAGTTAGAAGACTCGCCGAAAGAGCAGATTTCTTTTTACTTAAAGGAGTTGTATTACAGCTATTAATTGCTTCATCGAATTCTTCAACCATCTTTAACGAATTGATTCTTTCTCGAATTTTCTGAATATTTTTAAAAAGAAAAGACCTCGCTTCTAGTTCGACTTTAGATTTTAATATTTCCGCCTTTTCCAGAGGATTTTGCGATTTTTTAGCTTCTTCAAGTTCTCGTAAAACTTTGGTCTTAATTGAAGATAGGTATTCAATTATTTTCTTTTCTTTAGAGAAATCAATATCATCAAATGTACTGCCGTTATTTATTTTATCTAACTTAGCCCTCAAGCTAATAATTTCTTTAAGAAATTCTTCTTGTTTATCCTGCTCTTCTGGGAGAAGAATTTGTAGATTTAGTGCTACTACTTCATCAGGAGGAAGTTTTGGTAATTCACTCAATTTTTGCTTATATTTCAATAAATCTTCGGAAGCTTTTTTCTCAAGTGAACCTTGAATAAAATTTTCAAAATCGGCTAAGCGATTTTTTGCTTCGCTGTCAAGAGGCTGTTGACATAGAACGCAAACTGACCCATCTGCTAATAATGGAAAAATTTCATCCTGGTAAGCTTCCGTTACCGAATATTCTCTAGCTGCTTCCCATAGTGCCTTCCATGTAGCATTGCCTACACCAGATAAAGGAGCAGAAGAAAATACTTTTTCAGCTGCTTCCTTAGCGATTTTCGTTGATCCTTTACTAACTTCATTGAGAGTTTTTAAGGATTTCAGATTATCATTAGAATAACTAACTAGAATCTCATTCAGAACATCCGTTACGGTTTTGGCAGCTAAATCCTGATTGCTTAATGTAGTTATTTTCTTTGAGACATCTGTAGCAGATAATAACTGAATTAGTTCGGCTAATTTGGCATCATCTGATTCGGTCCAAAAAATCTTTGAATTAAGTTCTTCTTCATTTGTATTTGTAGTAATACTTTTAAACCAATTTCCAATATCCGTATTAGAATGGTATTCGGGTAATTGAAAATCCGTTTTTAAAACAACTTCTCTTCTTTCTTTTAAAACATCTGATATTATTTCACTAACTTTTGTTAGCTCTGATAAAAACCAAAGTTCAGGAGGTTCATAACTTATCTCACTTTCCTCATCAATGAATAGACTTGAAGTTTGCGTGTCATAAATTTTTACTCTTTCAAACTGAGGATGAGGTTTATCTAGCTGGTGTTGGATTATATTTTCCTTCCCGCCTATATCTATTTTAAGCGAAATGGAAGCTTCTTCCTTTGTATCAGAATATATATTTCCAATTAGTATCCCTTTCTTTTTATTTCCAGAAAGATGCTTTAAGGCACGTACATAACCTGATTTCCCTGAACCATTAGTTCCATATAAAATGGATAATGTATGAGGATGTAATCTTATTGGTCTTTTGGGATTTAATGCGTTTACACCTTTTATATCAGTTATTTCTAAAATTTTAAATTCGCTTGAACCTGAATTACTAATCTTTTCAGAAATTGCCTTTATATCACAATCTTCAATACCTACTTCTGAATTTGCTTCCTTATAACATAAACTTGAAATTTCTTCGATCTTATCTTCAGGAATTGTTCCCTGCTCTATTAAAATCTTAGCAGAGATTTTTTGCCACACTGGGCGTTCATTAAGCCAGTCAGAAAAACTTTTTTCTTTTTTTGCCATTTACGTTATCCTAAAGAATATATGATTAATAGAATTATTAAGCTATTGAGCCTGCCACGGACGGCAGGCGCTATAAATGAAGGGGCGCGGTATTGCAGATAACGAACTAGACTTACCGAAGTTGTCCGACCCTGAGTCCCTTCGGGACGTTAGGGACTGGCACGTAGCTTGCGAACGCAAGGTGAGTGACAGGAGGACAATTTGGCGTAGCCCGAGCGAGGCCTTGTGCCGAAGCGTAGCGGTAAGTCGCTGTTATGCGCTGGTTTTTTTGTTAGTATTTTCTGCGATCTGAAACTTCAGATATATAATTCTTAATAAATGGAGTAATTCTATCTAATGAAACATTTGGTTCGAAAATCAATTTTGTATTTCCAAAATAATCCCTAAGGGTAGCTGACAGTCTATTATTAATGTAGGACAGGCTTAATGTATGGCAAATTGTTTTATCGTTATCTAAAATTAATGCGAATTCGAATAAAGTTTGAGAACAGTATCGAGCATTTACAGTTAGATCATTGATACTGGCTGTGTTGATTCTAATTTCACAGTCTATACCATTATGGTTTAATTTTTCAATTTTTGGATTGTTAATAGGGAGAAAAGGATGGTTGAGTGTTAGACTTTTTTTGTATAAACTTTCAGTATTTTTTTCAATCCAAAATCCACTTGCAATGACTTCAATAAATTCATCATGAAATTCAAACACATAATGGTTGAATTCGCTTAACATTTCTTTTACATTTCCGGAAAAGTTATAGGTATTACCATAATATTTGGATTCGTAAATGTATCTTTCTTTTAGCCACCGAGAATTTTCTAACCGTGATAACCATGAAAAGTATGTATCAGATTTATATGGTAAGCCTTCTCCTCTGCATATTTTTAAAGAGTCAAGTTTTTCAAATAGGATTCGACCGTAATTATTGTCGTCTGTTAAAAAATTAATCTCTACTATACGATCGTAACTTATTGTTGGACTTAAAACTGTATCTGGTCTTATCCAATGATCGATTCTTATTAATTTTTCTTTCTTTTTAAACATATTTAAAAAACTTGCGCATAACGAACTAGACTTACCGAAGTTCCCTGACCCTGAGTCCCTTCGGGACGTTAGGGACTGGCACGTAGCTTGCGTATGCGAGCGAGTGACAGAAAGGGAATTTGCCGTAGGCCGAGCGAGGCCTTGTGCCGAAGCGTAGCGGTAAGTCGCTGTTATACGCCGTTCTGTCGTTTACGTATTTTTCTTTTCCGAAATCCAGAAAAGATGATTTTTGTCTAGAAATACAATATTAAATATATGATCTTCAAAGTAACCGATGACACATTCTTTTCCTTGTACATGTAATGAACACCAGGTGACACCTGGCAATACATGTGCTGGATGATAAAATTCTGTCTTATCGGAGGGAGGAAAAGGGACTTTTGGATACGGTTTTATTATACCTTTCGTTTGAGCTTCTATTACTGAAAGTCTACTTATTTCTTGAAGTTTTTTTAATGTGAGTGCAAGAATTTCAGATTGTTCCCAATCTTGAAATGTTTGGCCTTGTGTCGAATCATAGTCTTTGAGACTAAAAACAATATAAGGTTCTTTTTTCTTTCCTTCTTTTAAATCAACATTTTTAAGTTTTCTTTCATAAGAAGAATTGTTTCGTTCTCGAAATTTATTTTTCTTTGTATCACCCATGCAATAAATCAACCAATTCTTTATCAAAATCGAAATATGGGATAGCACCATATTTTCCATTGAGATAGTTTTTGCTGAATGCTGATTTGTTTCTAACTTTGTCTGTCTTATAGTCTCCTAATGAAATCAAATTAGAGTTTCCGAATTGGTCTTTTTCTACGAACCAGACCTGGTCTCTTCTGAAAAGTTCCTTATCTAGAAGTGCTGTGTCATGAGATGCAAAGATAAGTTGTGCTTTTCTTGTATTATATAAATGAAAAAATTCAATTAAACGAGATGTTAAATGACTGTGTAATCTTGAATCAAGTTCGTCAACAATTAATAATGTTCCATTTTTTAAAGTATCATACCAGGGTCCAAGCAAATATATTAATTTTTTCGTACCATCGGATTCTTGTTTTTCAAAATTGAATGGAATAGTATCGATCAACAAATTTGATCCATCATATTTTCTATGGTAGGTTAAGATTTGATCTATTTTTAACTTTTTGTTTTTTCTGTTAAGAGAATTAATTAAATTGTAAACTTCATCATCTTTAATTAAATCTAATTTTGATTCATCAAAGAATTCTTCTTTCGTAGATAAATTCGAAATTTCTAAATATTTTATGAAGTGAAGTATCCATTTTTTGAATCCTTCATCTTGCTTTAATTTTTCTACAGTATACTTTTTATGCCCGCTGTCATTGATGCCGTTTATAAATCGGAATTTTTTAAACCAATCTATAATATTTGAAGACGTTTCTTTACCGAGAGTAGCTAATAAAGACAAAAATAGAACATTTTCTCTTACATCTTTTTCTTTTCCTATTGCTTCTTTGAAAGAAGATTTATTGATTTCAATATTTTGCCCTTCTCTTTTGAATAAGAACACTTCTTTTGAAGTGGTGTGGAATAACCATTCTGAAATTATTTGATTATTATCTATTTCAAAGCCGTAACGATATTTTACATCGTTATAAATAAATGAAATTTCAAATAGACTTGGTTTCTTTTCTGATTCAGAATTTAATGCGAATTTTTCTAGAGGAAAAATATTTTCACCATTATCCAACAAAGCATCTCTAAAAGAATTCAAGACAATGATTTTCATAAAGTTCATTGCTCTTATCAAATTACTTTTACCGCTTCCATTATTCCCAAAGATGATCGCTGATTTTAATAGAACCATTTTTTTATCGATATTAATGGTGTGAGTATCCTTGTGTTCACGAAATGAACGTGCTGCTACCATTGATAGCTTTGCTTCTTTTTGGAAAGAGAGAAAATTTTCTACGCTAAATTCTATTAACATTGCCTTAACTTCTAATAGTCTATGTATCGACCCTTTTTGTTCAAGCAAAATGCAAAAATTGAAAAAAAAATGCAAAAAATGTGTTTTGTTTGATATTTTAGTGCAGAATGGCGTATAACGAATAGACTTACCGAAGTTCCCCGACCCTGAGTCCCGCCGGGACGTTAGGGACTGGCATGCAGCTTGCGAACGCAAGGCGAATGCCAGAAGGGGAATTTGCCGCAGGCCGAGCGAGGGCTTGTCCCGAAGCGTAGCGGTAAGTTGCTGTTATACGACGTCATTCTTTATTTTTAGAATATCTTTTATCTCTTTTATGGAGAAAGTGATATCCTTAGTTTTCTTTTCTCTTTCGTTTATCGGTTTTGTGTAAATTATTTGGGAAGCAGATAATAAAATTGCATCTTTTTTATCAGGTTCGTTTACTAATTCACCGAGTATTTTTAAGGTTGATGACACGGCTTCTTTGTGGGCATAATCTTCTTCAATATTTCTCTCTTTAATATACTGATTTATGAAAAACACGACTAGCGAGTATATCGGAATAAGTGCTAATGATCTTAGAACTAAATAAGTTACAGTTAAGCTGTTTTTGGATTCATTTATTTTTTCAGTATTATTAGTTGTGTTTTCATTTATTGATTCGAGTTTTGTTGATTTTAAAATATCGGTTATTAATTCGCTAGTGTAATAAAGTCCAAATGCTAGAGATGATATTATGAGTACAAGAGCGAATAGTCTTCCAATAAAAATGAATTTTTTACGTTCTGAAAAAGATTTTGATAAAGTGCCTGCAATTGTTGGGCTGATTAAGATTTTTATGTCATCCTTGAGGGATTGAACTTCGTTATTAGCTTCTATTAGTTTGCCTAATTCCGTAGAGATAGAATTTTTTGTTTCTGGAAGTATCGGTGTAAGTAT
Organism: Leptospira meyeri; assembly: GCF_004368965.1. Lineage (NCBI taxonomy): Bacteria > Pseudomonadati > Spirochaetota > Leptospiria > Leptospirales > Leptospiraceae > Leptospira > Leptospira meyeri. Next base: position 15,858 of record NZ_SORO01000007.1, read on the forward strand.
TACATCTGAATAGATACCGGAATTTCTACAAAATGATCTAAATGCATCTAGGTTCGCAATATAGTTATGGAAAGTTTGTACGGATGGACTTAAGTCTAGGCTCGAGAATAAGCTTGCTAGATTACTTGATTGGTTTATTAGATTTGATAATGTGCTATATGTCAAGTTTTGAAATGCTTTAGAATCAATTCCGGTTTCTAATATTTTTACTATTTCTTCTGTCGCAAATTCAACATCTTTGAATTCAATTTCATTCCATTCAGGTAGATCTTCTAAAGTCGTTTTATGTTTTTTTAACGTATCTTTTTTTAACGTTTTGAGTGCGCTTTGAATTTGCTTTATATGATTTGAATTTGCCATTTTTTTTTCCTTAATAAAATTGAAGAATGATGTCGTATAACGAACTAGACTTACCGAAGTTCCCTGACCCTGAGTCCCGGAACGGGACGTTAGGGACTGGCACGGAGTTTGCGGATGCAAACGAGTGACAGAAAGGGAATTTGCCGTAGGCCGAGCGAGGCCTTGTGCCGAAGCGTAGCGGTAAGTCGCTGTTATGCGCCGTTTTTCTCTTTTAAAAATAATTTACGAGTAAATATAACGAATATTGAAAATATCGGAAATCTTAAAATTAATTGCCAATCTCCAAACAAACCATATTTGAGTATGGACAAAGGAAAAAGTCCAAAATTAAGTAAATAAAGCGCTATTAAATCGGTTTTTAAATTTAAACCAATAGCTGGTATATTTAGAAACTGAATGAAAATAAACCATGGTTTTTCACCCTTGAAATTTTTATATATTCCTAATATACCATATAGAGAAACCAAATAAAATAATATTGCTAAAAAAGTAAAGACAGCAAGATTGAAAGAAAGCTTTGTATCTTTAATTTTCGAAATGTTTAAATCAAAATTTGAAACTTGTTGGATTTCGATTTTATTGAATTTAGGTATTTCGTTTTCGAAAGAGTATATATTGATATGTAAAATTGTATATACTGAATTAAAGTCAACAAAGAGGATTGAAAACTCTTCTTCATCGAATTTAAGATTTTCTTTTTTTGTAAAAAATCTTTTTTCGTTTAAAACAGCATAAGACTTTGCGTTTTTAATGATTTGATTTACTTTTTCATCAAGATTTTTTAATATAAAATCGGTTCTTAAATTATCAGTATAATGTTCTTTGTAATCACCAGAGATTAGCTGTTTAATAATATGTATTTTATTCTTAGAATTTATATCAGTGAAGTTGAAATCTGAAGTATCTGAATAATAGAAATAGATTATTGATCCAGTAAAAATGATCGGATAAAAAATAAAGATAAAAATTAGTATTTTGCTTAGAATTTTTTTCATTTGTTTTTCTTATAATTTGAAAAATGACGCATAACGAACTAGTGGAGACGACGTTTCTCGTAGCTGAGCCTCGCAGAGGCGTTAGCGTCGGCGCGCCTTCTTGCATAGCGAGAAGCGTGACGGAGAGAAATGTGCCGCAGGCCAAGCGAGGCCGTAAGTGCCGAAGCGCAGCGTTTCCATGCTGTTATGCGTAGTGGCCCGGCTATTTAATTGGTTTTTGTATTACTATGTGATCTAAGTCGTTTTTTCCAATTTCGGAAACATTTCTAAAGAAAATTTGATTCTTTAGAATTTTTAAATTATATTCAATTTTAATTTCTCCGTTCTCAAGATATGCCGGTAACAAATAGAATTTTTTCGACTTAGTTACATTTTCTTTAAAATAGTTTAAGTATGGTGAATCTTTTTTTGGATTCATTCGATTATATCTGCTAATTATTGCGAATCTGTCGTAATCAAATTCTAATTTTTCAGATTTAAAATATTTCGCGATATTTTCAATATTTGAACCTATATGTACTGTGTAGCCAGGAAGTTCGCCTTCTATTTCTCCCTCGATTATTGATACTCTAATTTGATCAAATTTATCTTCTTCTCCAACTCGAGAAAGCCACTGATAAAATATTTTCCTAGCGGCTACTGGATTGTTAAATAGAATTGCCAATCCAAGAATATCGCCTAGTTCAGGCTGTGAAAGAACTGAAGTTCCCTTCCAAACGGCTTGATTCCATAGATCAACATCGATAAATGTTGTTAAAAATGTACTTTTTCTTTCTCTCGGTGGTAATGAATCAGGATTTCCTATTGGCGGTTTTATCGTAGTTTTTAAGCCACGAAGTCGATCTTTTAATTTTGTTTTTTCTGAATCATTAGATACATTATAAATTGTTTGACTTTGCAATGGTGTTGGTATGAATTTCTTATCTTCTTCTGAAAAAACAATCGGTATAAACTTATTATTTAGCGATTTTCCGTTATATAAGTGTTGATATATAAGTGAAGTTTCCCAAGTAACTCCTCTTCCATAGTCAACATTGTCTGATTTTGGCTTTTTAGAATACTCTTCTGTAGCAGCAACTAAAACAAAATCAGATTCTTCAATTTGTCTATCCATCCATCTTGGCCAGCCTTCAGAAGGAGATTCCTCATATTGATCTATAATAGAATCAATTCCTTGAGATCTTAGATAGCTAGAAAAATCTAATATTCTGTCTAAAACTATTTGGTTATCATGACTATAGCTGATAAAGGTTTTGTAAATTTTTGGTATCATAGTAAATTTTGAGGGACATTACGCATAACGAACTAGACTTACCGAAGTTGTCCGACCCTGAGTCCCGGAAACGGGACGTTAGGGACTGGCACGTAGCTTGCGTAAGCAAGGCGAGTGACAGGAGGACAATTTGCCGGAGGCCGAGCGAGGCCTTGTGCCGAAGCGTAGCGGTAAGTCGCTGTTATGCGCTGGCCAAGTTGAAAACCAGAATAAATTTAAACCACCGCTTGCGCAGTAATTCATTTTTGTTTTATTTTGTATTCTTCATATTTTAATTTAATATACTCTTCGCTCATTATGCCTGTCCTTTTACCATCGAAAAGATAATATCTACATGAAAAATTTGTATTATCTGGAATCTCCCCTGTATAAATGTCAATCCCATTAATTAAAATTGTAGGTGATCCTTGAAAGTTAAGTTTGGCAGCATCTTCAGGACTTTCAATTTCAACAATTTTTACTTCATTAATATTAATAACATTTTTTTTTATTAGTGTTTTTAGATTATTTAAAGTAGTACTTGCATTTGGACAATCATTAAAATATTGAAACTCAATCATCTAAAATACCATCACTAATAAAATTTTGAAATCGGCTTTCTGCTTTGTATTCATCACGATAATAAACCTATATTAATATTTAGACTATATCAAAACCGAGAGATTGACAATTCATATAATAGTAATTTCTCCAGATTTAACTCATAATTGCTAATTCGAAGTTTGAAATTCTTATAATTAAAAGTATCAACTAGGCTTGCGCATAACGAACTAGACTAACCGACGTAGGCTGGCCCTGAGTCCCCAGAGGGGACGTTAGGGATTGGCACGAGGCTTGCGTAAGCAAGAGGAGTGACAAAAGCCTATGTGTCGCAGACCGAACGAGGGCGCAAGTCCCGAAGTGAAGCGGTTAGTTGCTGTTATGCGAAGTAAAACATTTTTTTAATTAATTTTATTCTTAATTTTTAGTAGAGCTTTATATTTGTTAGCAGTAAATATAAAAACATCTTCATTTGAAAAAGTTTCAAGATTAGTTTTATTCGAATATGGAATTCGTTCGAGAAAAGAAAGGAAATCAGTTTTGCAAGAATCTGAGTCCACCCATGTTTTATTTTCCGATTTTAAACAATCGTGTCTTAACTTGCAAGCTTGATCGAGTGAGATATCATCGATAGGACATTTTGGATATATATTGAAATTTGTTTCATTTCTACAATAACAACCATAGTTAATACTTTTGAATGTATTTTTCCATTCTTCTTCAAATATTTTCCTACGATCTGGATTTTTTATTTCCTCTTCAATTTTTTCTTTCAAAATTATGTTATTATCACAAAAAACTGGATCATCTAAACAAATTTTGAGCAAATCTTCATTGTTGTTAATTTTAGTTAAACGATTTTCTTCGAATTCTTTCTTATTACTTTCTTGAGCTTTTCTCTTTTCAATTTTCGAAACTAATTGTTGGTGTTCCTTTCTTTCTATTTCTTTGATTTTTTGTTCTTCTTTGAAATCCGGATTCACGAGATAGAGAATCCAATAAAAGAAATGTCCGATAGCTTCAAATACAGTTAATGGATTCATTAATTTTAAATTTATTTTGTTTTATTTCGCATAACGAACTAGGGGAGACGACGTTCCTCGTAGCTGAGCCTCTTAGAGGCGTTAGCGTCGGCGCGCCTTCTTGCGGAGCGAGAAGCGTGACGGAGAGGAATGTGCCGCAGGCCAAGCGAGGCCTCGTGCCGAAGCGAAGCGTTTCCCCGCTGTTATACGCAGTATCCAATGTGAAAGGAAAAAGTAATTAAAAAAAAATTTAGCAAAATTTCGTATTCTTTCATTTTTTCTTCCTAAAGTTTATGTTTTCGAATCTTTTATAAATTATAAAACAGAATCGTAATTACATTATGTAAAAAAAAGAGTCGCCGTCCAAAAATAAATTCTTATTTAAGATAAATCCAAGAGCTCTTCATTTCTTTCTTCAGTTCATCTTTTCTCTTAATTCTTATTTCTTAAGGTGAAAATTTTGATTAAGGGATTATAATTACTCAACGGAACTGCGATAGAAGTTTTCTAATGCAAAGGTAAACTTTAAAAATAGAACATCAACGCGATTACTTGAGAAGTATCTCTTAATCACTTTTTGGATATTGCGTATAACGAACTAGACTTACCGAAGTTCCCTGACCCTGAGTCCTGAAGGGACGTTAGGGACTGGCACGTAGCTTGCGTATGCAAGCGAGTGACAGAAAGGGAATTTGCCGCAGGCCGAGCGAGGGCTTGTCCCGAAGCGTAGCGGTAAGTCGCTGTTATGCGTAGTTGACCATTTATAAAATTTATTTTTTTATTAGATTACTAGCCCAATTAAAAACAAGTTCAGCTAATTCAATGGCCTTTTCATATTCAGCATTAAGAATTTCTTCATAATCACCGGGATATCTAGTAGAGACTGCATAATCTGTTAAAATTGCAAGTTCATCAAAGAAACTAGGTTTTTCAATTCGATCAGGCAATGAAAGCATTAGAGTTTTAATATTGTGAGTAAATAGAAATTCTACATTCTCTTTTATCAAAACAGCTTTTAAAGATTTTTCAGCAGTTTGTTGAGCATGAAAACAAAGTTGATTTAGTAAAATATCATTTTTATCCCCAAGTTTAGCCAGGAGTAAATCGCTTTTTGCATGAATAAGCCAAGCTTCTGGAGAACCTGGGTCATCATGCAGCATAGAGTTCTAAACCATCTTTAAGTGCATGAAAATAAATTAAATGTCGGATATTAGAATATTTTTCGAGAGTTTCGGGAGTAGCGACAACAATGTCAAATGAGATTTTGATATTACCTATATTTTTATAAAGATATTGTGCAATTTCCCTTTTATTAGTGCCGTCAGGCATAATGATTAGAAGATCATAATCACTATTCTTTCCTGCCGTTTTAGTTGCTCTTGATCCAAAAAGGATAATTTTCAATGGATTTACGAGAGAAATGATCTGGGTTTTTAAAATTTCTAGCTCTTTTTCCATAGGCATAAGATATGGCAATTTATGAAAAAATCAAGCAAGAATAAGTGATTAAAATAGGCTTATTTCACTAATTAAATTCAAGGTCTTATTCATGTCCTGAGGCATTCCTTTGGTCAATTACGCATAACGAACTAGGGGAGACGACGTTGTCCGTAGCCGAGCTTACGAAGTAGGCGTTGGCGTCGGCGCGCCTTCTTGCGGAGCGAGAAGCGTGACGGAGGACAATGTGTCGTAGACCGAGCAAGGGCGAAGTCCCGCAGCGAAGTGGTTAGCGGAAGTTATACGAAGTCCGCTATTTTTAAGAGAGTATTTCTCCAAATGTATATGCGTTTGCAATAGAAAGAATGGAGATGCAAGCAAAAAGAACAATTAAGCATAGGCTAATTAAAGCTGAAAAAAAATAATGAAAAATCTTTGAAATTGGAACTTTATATAAAAAATAGAATATAAAACAATGAATAAATGCGCTTAGTAATAATATACTTAGAATGATTGAATAGAATGTATTTTCGTTATGAAAAATAAAAACTATAATTAATATAGAAAACAAAAAAATAGATCCGATTGAATATTCTACAATGCAGATCCAAAGCGGATTATTCAGGATTCGCATAAATTTGCCTCTTGTAAAGGATTGGAAAAGCGGTAAGAATAGTGCAAAAAGATTTAAACTAATAGCGGTGTAATATTCTTTAAAATTTTGATTTATCCAACTGAATATTGGATTTTTAATTTTATCGCAAGTTAATGAATTTGCAATTTTTCCTTTCATTAATTTGTAAATGCATGTATCTGGATATATTAAATCGAAATCAAATATTGATATTAAAACAGGCAATAGTACAGAAATTAATCCAATTGAACCAAAAAATAGCAAAGTATTTTTTACAAACAATTCGCTCTTTAGTTTTAGTAGAATGAGAATTACTAGCTGTATAAGGATAGAGAAGGAAACTATTTTAATTATTAGTAATTCTAAATTCATTTTTTGCGGATTTCGTATAACGAACTAGGGGAGACGACGTTGTCCGTAGCTGAGCCTCGTAGAGGCGTTAGCGTCGGCACGTCTTCTTGCGGAGCGAGAAGCGTGACGGAGGACAATGTGTCGTAGACCGAGCAAGGCCGTAAGTGCCGCAGCGAAGCGTTTCCCCGCTGTTATGCGAAGCTTAATTGTAAATAATTTCAAGATTTTTGATTAAATTGTGCAAATTTATTTTGTTTGGTTTTAGGCGTATCGAGATGATTTCTGAATTTGTAGGAATTATTGTAATTCCGTTTTCATGTGTTATAAAATAATGACCTGATTTTTTAAAGACTTTCGTATTTTCTGATCGATTAGCATCTATAAATAGAGATTCTATATTTCTTAGAATTTTGTAATTTTCGAATGAATTTAAAATATTTAGAGGATTAATCTCTGAAACGGAAATATTCAACGTTTTTAAAATATTGCTTTCACATGGTTCGTCTGATTTACAAATGAAATTGAAATTTTTTCGGATATAGATTTCCGTATCTTCATGTTTGCAAATATTGTAGATTGTAAATGGCGAGTTATCTTTTTTATTACATTCAATGTTCTGAATTTCGCATTGGTATTCAGAACATAATAGCCGTAAAGGGTTTTGACTTCTAAAATTCAAATCAATTTCTGTTACCTTTATATTAGGATTTCTGTATAACAATGCTTTGTTATTTGTCAGTAATTCTTTTTTATCGTAAATCATGCTGTAGATTGAATGAATTATGGAGAAGATAAAGCATACAAAGATAATGGCTAAATATTCCAAAAGGTATTTCCAAATTTTTTTCATAGTTTCTTTATTTTAGCAAATTGCTGTTCAAAATCGTATTCGGGATAACAACTGCTAATTGAAAGATTGTCCATTAGATCTTCATTCAAATTTGAGTAGATTATGAATAGGATTCCATCTTCTGTCAGTATCGACGTAGATTTTTCACCATAGAATTCAATGCGGTCAACTCTATTTACTATTTTAATTAAATTCGATGCACCTATAATCGAGAGCAAATGTTTTTTACCAAATTTTTTATATATATCGGAAGAATAATTATTTAAATCGAAGAATGGAGTTTCAATATTGTCCGATAATATGTTCGTTATATTTTCAACGCACGATAAGCTTTCGTTGTAGTAACCTTTAGCAAGGTTTTTTAGTAAAAAGCATTTTGGATATCTTGTTTTAATTTGTAGCTTTCTTTCGCTCGTTGCTAAGTTTGAATTGTCGTGTAGATTTATTATATCGAAATCTCCGTCATTACAGATAAGATTGATTTTAGCATTCAAAGCTGGATTTTTATAAACGATTTCAACGTTCTCAATATTCATAGCTGGTGTGCTATCAAATATATGGGATAGGTAAAAGTATGTTATATAAAGTATAAAAAATCCTAAAATCATAAATATAAGTGTAAAGATTGTATAATATTTAATTCTTTCCATAAAGGTTCCAATTAATTAAGTTTCGCATAACGAACTAGGGGAGACGACGTTCCTCGTAGCTGAGCCTCCGTAGGAGGCGTTAGCGTCGGCGCGTCTTCTTGCGGAGCAAGAAGCGTGACGGAGAGGAATGTGGCGCAGCCCAAGCAAGGCCGTAAGTGCCGAAGCGCAGCGTTTCCGCGCTGTTATGCGACGTGACGAAAATTTAAAGATTTTCGAAATAATTTAGATGATCATCTATCAATCTTAATCCAAATTTCATTATTGTTCCTTCTTCTTGTGACATCTTGAAAGTGAAATTACAAATCTTTGCTATTCCTTTAAATTTGTAAGTTTCCTCATCGATGTTATAATAGATTATATCCCCAGGCTTTGTTGAAATTTCTTCAGCTGTTGGTTGAATTGAGCAAGTTAAGACTTTTCCGATATTGGTAGAGTGGTGATTATGAATCTTGGTAATATTACTGTTTCCTATCTGAGGTAATTTATTTTGGTAAGTAGCTTGAAATATTAATTGTGAAATTATCCTCATAGTTGAGCGCCAGTTTATAATTGCAAAGATTAATATTGCAACAGTCTTATCTGAGAATGCTAAATCCGTAAGATTTTGAGTAATTTGAAGATCGAATATTTCACGATTTGTAGATGTAATTGAAGCTCTATGAATATCATTTTCAATTTTCAAGACTGCTTGAGGTAATGATATAGAAATCTGTTCAATTTCTTTTTTAAATTTTTGAGATATATTTTTTAACAATAAGCAAGTGGGGTGGTTTTCTAGCTCAGCCCTAATATTTTTGATTATCTGGTCGCTAAATGAAATAATCTCAGAATTAGTGATTAAGTTAGGTTTTTTGTACTGATAGTATGGATTTGATAAATTTTCAAAAATATTACCATAAGGGTTTAATAATTCTGTGAAATACTCTAATATGTAAATAGTTGTTCTATACCATGACTCAATAATTTTTAAATCATGATTAGATAATTTATTCATTACGATTCCATTTGAATTTAATGAAATGCTCCCAGCTTTTTCGTTAAGAATCAAAAGACCAAGAAATTGAATGTTTTCCTGATGAGCAAAATACCATAACTGTGAGTGATCAATGTCTACTTGATTTTCTTCAGTCTTTGAAATACGCATTTTTGATATTAGCTCATATATCTCCTGCCTTTTTTCGTGTTTTAAGATTTCTGAAGTTAATTTAAATACGCTTTCTTGAATGCTCATTCTCGGTTTTCCTCAAAATATTCTTTTATTAATTCTTTAACATCTGACTCTCTTAAGGAATGTTGAAAATCCCTAATTCCTTGCCTGCTATTTGTAAATTGATGATTTGTTGAATGAATCTTATTTAATGCATAATTTGGTATTAAACGTTGGCAAAGATCAGTGAAATTTTCGAATACAAGCTTCTCGCCTGTTAAGTCAGTTCTATTAAAATTTGACCAAATTTCTGGATTATATCTTGTAAGGAATCCAAGGGCATACAAGGACGAGAGGAATAAGATAGGAAGCGGCATTTGAAGAAGTAAATTATTTCTTGAATATGCTATTTGAAGGTATTTTTGACCAGTGTATGAGTAAACGCCAATATCAATAGAATTAAGTTTCGGGCGAAGAATGATTCTTTTTTTATCCATCGATTGTTGGGGGCTAAGATATGCTTTTTGAAAATTGATAATATTGTTTGGAAATTGATCTGAATATTGAACTCTTGCTAAAGCCTCTATAAGAAATGCTTCAAATGTATCATCTCTTTTCTTTGTAATTGTAATGGGGATTAAATTGCTTTGTTCTTCTTTGTAACATTCTAAAAAGATTTCATACAATTCTGGAATGGATCGAAGGAAATCGATTAAACTCCAATTCCCAGCCATATTTTGGGATTCAAATAACTTTGTATAAATATTTATAGCTCCAGTCTCACTATTTAGTATTTTGACAATGATATCTCCTATGTAATTTAATTTTTCTGGTTTGAATAATTTCATTCCATGTGAATTAATACTAGGTAGTTTGCCATTAACTAATATATATGTAGCATAATATAAGTTAGTGGTTCCGTAATATAATAAAAGTGGCGAAATCTGTAGGGACGAATTTGCTGCAGCAGTAAAATACTCTCTAGATTGTGCTATTGAGCCTGATATTGAATCAGCAAGAGAACTATCGTATATTAGACTGTGTTTTTCAAAATGAGAAATTATATTACTTGAATATTGAAATCTGTCTAACATCTGCCAGATTTTTTCTCGTGGATTTTCGCTAAAAATTTCCATATTTATATTTATTTAGTCATGTCGCATAACGAAAAAGCTTACCGACGTTCCTCGTAGCTGAGCCTCAGTATGAGGCGTTAGCGTCGGCGCGATATTTGCGGAGGCAAAAATCGTGCCGGAGAGGAATGTGTCGCAGACCGAGCGAGGCCGTGAGTGCCGAAGCGCAGCGGTAAGCGGATGTTAATTGCAGTAGGTTTCTACAGAAAAAGATAATTGTCGAAAGGGAAATCTCATCAAGCGCGAAAATTTTCGATCCGAATCTTTCTTTTCTTATAAATTTATATTGGAGCTAGTGAATTAAAAACACTTCTTTCTTCTTTTAATGGGAAAATTTTCTTCTTTAGCAAATCACAGTTTAATAAAAGAATCTTTGAAGAAATTTTCCACTACTAAAAGGCAGTAATATATTAATTCCTCAACCTTCTCTAAAGAAAATTTTCGCGCGCTTTTTTTGTATGATTTAACCTATTGCAATTAACGAACTAGGCTTACCGAAGTTCCCTGACCCTGAGTCCCGAAGGGACGTTAGGGACTGGCACGTAGTTTGCGGCTGCAAACGAGTGACAGAAAGGGAATTTGCCGTAGGCCGAGCGAGGCCTTGTGCCGAAGCGTAGCGGTAAGTCGCTGTTATACGATGTGCAATTTTAATCAATTATATCTATTCCCGACTCTATTTCTTCTTCAATCAATGTAATTCTTTCTAAGATTTCTTCTTTTAAATTTGTAGAAGGAAATGTAACTAGAAAATTTTTTAGAAAGTTTAATTCTTTTTTAAGGATTAGAAAATCTTTTTTCTCGTTTTCGATATTATGAATCAAGTATCTGCAATCGTCAATATATTCACTTTTTGGGTATTTTTTTATTAATTGTTTGCATTCTTTACCATTATAAACGATCGAATTTCCGAAATTATTAGAATTTATTGTTATGAAATCAAGAGAAACAAAGAATGATTTATCCTTGTGATATTCGTTTTCTTCTATTTCTATTCTATTTAGAAATTTTGCTTTTTGATATAAATTTAAATCTTCATTTGAATTAAATTGATTAGAGATTGATGCAATTTCTTTTATAATTTGATCCTTAATAATGATATCAGGTTCATCAACTTTGGAAGAGCATTGGAAATAACTAAGTATAGAAAAAATCAATAGACATTTCAATAAATTCCCTTTTTTCTTATCTATAGAATAGTTAGTAATTATTTTCATGAATTTTGTTTTTTATTTAAATTTAGTAATAGAATTTATTTTATTATTCCTAATGCTTTATTTGAAATATTTTCTAAATATTGGTAATTATAAATTACTTCATACGGATATTGAATATTTTATTATTATAGTATTTTTATCTTTTATTATTTTTGTCTTATTGTTTATTCAGGTTGGAAATTTATTCTTAAGGAAAACATACACTTTCATTGAGATTTTAGCATTAATCACTCAGTTTTTAATATATTTTTTATTGCATATCGCATAACGACCTAGGCTTACCGACGTTTCGTGTAGCTGAGCCTCTGAAAGAGGCGTTAGCGTGACACGAAATGTGCCTTTAGGCCGAGAGAGGGCCCCACGAGAA
>NZ_SORO01000008.1 GCF_004368965.1 Leptospira meyeri
AAACAATTAAACTACCTAGACTTTACAAGAAAAAGTCTAATCTAGATAAACCGCAAAACTTCGTATAACAGCGACTTACCGCTACGCTTCGGGACTTCGCCCTCGCTCGGGCTACGCCAAATTCCCCTTCTGGCATTCGCCTTGCTTACGCAAGCTGCATGCCAGTCCCTAACGTCCCGTTCCGGGACTCAGGGTCGGGGAACTTCGGTAAGTCTAGTTCGTTATGCGAAAGCTATTTCAATTTAATTAAAAAGGAGAAAAGAAAATGGATGAAAAACCTTTAGACAAAGAAATCAGAAAAGATATACTTTTAAAATTTAATGAACAATTTGCAATTAATCAAAATACACAGCTGACATCAGTTTATACATTTCTAGCAATTATTGCCCCAGTTCTATTGGGTTTTGGATATGTTACCAATAATTTCGAAAGAAATATCAATGGGTTAATCTCAATTCAATTTATAGATTATGCAGCTGTATATTTCATTTCAAACTTTATATTAGTAGCTTTTATTAGCCTACTTTCATCATACTCTGCTAGTTTCCGCAGAGATCAGTTAATAGTATCAAATATAAGGGAATTTTCGAAATTACAGGGATTTGAAGCAAATCCTAAAATCTTTCCTGAACGTTTTTCCCCAAAAAAGGCACATAATGATGACGATGTCAAAATTCTTCAACTAAACTGGATGCCTAATTATTATGCGGCACTTGTGAGAATAGTGTTAATAATTGAAATATTTATAAACTTAGCTTTCTTTATTAAATTATATCGTAATAATTATACAATTACACTTTGTAATGCTCAATGGGGTGAATCTATAATATGTTTTCTAGGTATTCTTTTAATTCCTAAGTCAATCATAATTCCGTCTTATTATAATTATTTTTTAGTTACTAAATATTATAATTTAAATAATGACAGATATGGAACTAAGGAATACAAGCTACCGTTATATCTAGAACCAATATTTTGGATTATAAAAAAACTTCCTTAAAACACCAAAATAGCCTTCGCATAACAGCGACTTACTGCTTCGCTTCGGGACGAGCCCTCGCTCGGGCTACGCCAAATTCCCTTTCTGTCACTCGTTTGCATCCGCAAACTCCGTGCCAGTCCCTAACGTCCCGTTGGGACTCAGGGTCAGGGAACTTCAGTAAGCCTAGTTCGTTATGCGCAATGCCAAATAAATCTATGAATCTAAGTTTTACTCGTAAAATGATATTAGATGAAGAAGTAAAAGATAAGGAAATTCTTACAGTTTTTATAAGATCGTATTTAAAGCCTAATTTGACTGAAAGAATGATTAAAATTAAATTTTTAAATTTTATACCAGCTCAGATACTTTTTTCATCTTATAAATATAGAAATGCACATTGGACTTCCGATTTAGGAATAATTGAAGCAAATTCTTGAAAAAATGAAGATCAATTGATTGAAAAATCTTTCTTATCAAAACATTATCAATTTTTTTTGAAAATTCCTCTGTTCCTATCAATTATGCTAAAAAAATATTATTCCAAAATGTGCCGAAGCTCTACTTGATAACAATCTCCGTGAAAAAATTCTAAATTTATTTTTAGATAATAATCATTCTAAATCAAATAATTGGAATGATTTGATTAATAATTATAGAAGGCTATCAGAAGAATTTATCAAAAATTTTTAAAATTAATCCCTATGTTTAATATTTCTTTTATTGCCGATTAAAGATTCAACTTTCGCAGAATGAAACCTTATGTTATACCTAAGGAAAGAAAATGAGAAAATTAATCCACTTCATTACAATATTAAAATCAATTTCTATATTAATTATATTTAATTTTCTATTAACCCTATTATCAGTCGCACTTTTGGCTTGGATTGAAGACGGTGAGCATCCAATGACATTTGAATCTTTTGACCAAAGTTCAACAGAAATGTTAATTTTTGAATTTGCTGCAGAAGCGCTTCCGATTCTTTCAATCTTAATATTTCCATATACAACAATATTTTTAGGTTTAATTTCACTAATTTTGTTACTAAGAAATCATAGAAAGAATAAAAATCTTTAGATTGTATTATAATTATTTATTTTCATTGGCACAGCGCATAACAGCGGGGAAACGCTTCGCTGCGGCACTTACGGCCTTGCTCGGTCTGCGACACATTGTCCTCCGTCACGCTTCTCGCTCCGCAAGAAGGCGCGCCGACGCCAACGCCTACTTACCGCTACGCTTCAGCACAAGGCCTCGCTCGGCCTGCGGCAAATTCCCCTTCTGGCATTCGCCTTGCTTTCGCAAGCTACATGCCAGTCCCTAACGTCCCGTCCGGGACTCAGGGTCGGGGAACTTCGGTAAGTCTAGTTCGTTATGCGAAATTCTACATAATTAAATTTAAATAATCAAAAAAAGTATGATTAGAAATTAAAACAATCTATATGAGAAATCAAAAGCTCATCATAATTCCAATACTATTTCTCTTTCTCTTCGGAGTATACTTAATCAATATTTCCTACAAAACTAGTCCATATATCGATGAAAATCAATTTATGGAAAAATATTTAGATCTTAAAAATGGGGATAATGAAAGTTTTATAAATTTAAAGAAACAATACAAAACAAATAAATATTGTAATCTTGATCAAGGAATAGCGATTATAACCTTCTCGCTTTTCAGCTCTATATTTTTCTTTTACAAAAGTATTTCCTTACATTTAATATCTAAATTACATTCATTAACTTTTGGGATTATATCTGCTTTTTTTACAATTTATTCAGAAATCTATGTGGTATTTAGAGATTACAACAGAGGAGAATTTCCACACTGGGCGGATTCTCTCGGTATTCCCATCTTCAGATCAATTTTATTAGGTTTATTTCTCTTTCCTTGGATCTTTGTTAATTATTATATATCAACTATAAAAAGTTGGAATTTGGCTCTTTTTGATTTAACACTACGATATAAAAAGAAGAAATTTTGGTTCAATTTTCTTTCTTGCATAACTTTCCTCCTTACAATCATATATATTATAGATGGAAGTTTTCTTCATGTTATTTCTACTTTCATTTGGATATTGTTTTATCAGTCATTAATTTTAAGATTGCAAAAAATGGCTAATAAAACAGCTACTTAGCTATGTAGAACTTCGCATAACAGCGGGGAAACGCTGCGCTTCGGCACTCACGGCCTCGCTTGGTCTACGACACATTGTCCTCCGTCACGCTTCTCGCTCCGCAAGAAATCGCGCCGACGCTAACGCCTGCTCCGCAGGCTCAGCTACGGACAACGTCGTCTCCCCTAGTTCGTTAGTTGCAATGTTCAAAATTCGTTCTCGCCATTTCTGTTTTTATACTTTTTTATTCGTTCAAAAATCTTAGAGAATAAAATAATCAAACGTTTGGCGTATTGAAGATTGCGTTAGTTCGATTTACTTTGTTATTTCTGTTTACGAAAGCTGGTGGACTTCTGGTTCTGTTTTACTTTAAGTGCATTCTCGTCGAACACACTGCAACTAACAGCGGCTTCCCGCTTCGCTGCGGGTCTTCGCCCTTGCTCGGCCTACGGCAAATTTCCCGCTGTTCCTAACGCCTCATGCTGAGGCTCAGGGCGGGAAACTTCGAGAAGCCTACATCGTTAGTTGCAATGTGCAAAATTCGTTCTCGCCATTTCTGTTTTTATACTTTTTTATTAGTTCAGAAATCTTAGAGAAAAGAATAATCAATCGACTGGAGTGTTGAAGTTTGCTTTAGATCGATTTACTTTGTGTTTTCTGTTTACGAATGTTGCTGGACTACTGGTTCTGTCTTACTTTAAGTGCATTCTCGACCAGCTCACTGCAACTAACAGCGTCTTACCGCTACGCTTCGGGACAAGCCCTCGCTCGGCCTGCGGCAAATTCCCTTTCTGGCATTCGCCTTGCTTGCGCAAGCTACATGCCAGTCCCTAACGTCCCGTTGGGACTCAGGGTCAGGGAACTTCGGTAAGTCTAGTTCGTTATGCGAAATAAAATCAAAAATTGAGAGTTAAAAATGGACAATATTGATAAAACTCGTCTATCTATCGTTGGGATAGGTAAAATGGTTATTGATGGAAAGTTAACAGTACCACCTTATCAACGCTCATATTCTTGGGAAGAAAAACAAGTAATTGAATACCTAGAAGATATAAATAATGCAATAACAAACACAAAAAAAGATTATTTCCTAGGTCCAATAGTAGTTATAGATACTAAAAACAATTCAAATGAAATAGTTGATGGCCAACAGAGAATAGCAACTACAACAATTATCCTTTCAGCGATACGCGATTTACTAAAAGAAAGTTCAATTGAAATTAATCTCGAAAGGTCAAAAATCATTGAAGACACATATCTTTTCAAAAAAGATATCCTAACACTAGAATTAAAGCCCAACTTAAGGCTAAACCTTGAAGATGATATTTTCTTTAAAGAATTTGTATTATCACCTAATAAATCATCAAAATCTTTTAGATCTTCAAAACCATCACATACAAAACTACAACAAGCTTACGAGAAATCTAAACATTTTCTAAAAAAAAATGTCTTATCTGCAGCAAGAAATTATAATGAATTACTAAAATGGCAGTCTTTTCTAGAAAATAATATAAAGGTAATCTGGATTCAAGTTGAAGATTACTCTTATGCTTATACAATATTTGAAACACTTAATGATAGAGGTTTAGATTTAACAGTAACCGATTTATTAAAAAATTTAATTTTCTCTAAATCAGGAAATCAAATTCAGCTAGCCCAAGAAAATTGGACGTCAATGTTAACGAACCTTGAAAGTTTCGGCAAAAACAATATTAAAGTCGATTTTATACGTCACTTCTGGGCATCTAAACATGGTTTAACAAGAGAAAAAGATTTATATTCTAAAATCAAAAACCACATAAATAATTCAACAGAGGCAATTGAATTAGCGGATCAACTAAATCTATCTTCAGATTTATATATTTCACTTTTAAACCCAGAACATCCTTCTTGGAGCAGCTTCCCACTTTCGACAAAACATAATATATCAATACTTAATATGCTAGGAATGTCACAAAATCGACCCTTGCTACTTGCAATTTTACTTCATTTTGATGTTAAACATATTAGCATAAGTCTAAAGAATCTTGTTAACTGGGCGGTTCGATTTATTATAACCGGTAGCTTAGGATCGTCATTATTAGAACAAAATTTTGCTTTGAATGCAAAACTAGTTTCTGACAAAAAAATCAAAAATTCGGAGCAATTATTTGAAGCAATGAAAGAAGCAATTCCTACCGATAAAGAATTTGAAGATGAGTTTAAAATTGCTACTATTAAAAGATCTGATCTTGCAATTTATATACTAAGCAAATCTGAACAAGCAAAAAAAGGAGATAAAAATCCAGAAGAGATTCCTAACACTATAGACGGAACAGTCAACGTAGAACATATTCTACCGAAAACATTAACACCTTCCTGGCAAACTAAATGGTCTGAAGATAAAGCAAAATCTTATATCAATAGAATAGGAAATCTATGTTTATTAAGAACAAAACTGAATAGTAAAATAGGAAATGCTGATTTTTCTTCAAAAATAAAGGTATACTCAAAATCAAATTTTGAATTAACTAAATCTTTGAAAGAATATCACGATTGGACAGCCACAAATATAGAAGCGCGACAAATGGATCTAGCAAAACTTGCCGTAAAAATTTGGCCAAGAAGGATTGACCATTGATTTTACTTCGCATAACAGCGACTTACCGCTACGCTTCGGCACAAGGCCTCGCTCGGTCTGCGACACATTCCTCTCTGGAACTCCTCTTGCCTCCGCAAGCGTCGTTCCAGTCCCTAACGTCCCTTCCGGGACTCAGGGTCGAGGAACGTCGTTAAGTCTAGTTCGCTATACGCAAGCCAGAAAAAGTAAAATCTAAGGACAAAAAAAGTAGAAATAAAGCCAAAGAATACAGTCAAATATATGTATTGACATACATACGAATTAATATAAACTAAAGATGTGGAATTTGAATGGGATTCTAAAAAGAATCAGGAAAATCTAGAAAAACACGGTGTTGACTTCTATACTGCGCAATTCGCTTTTCTTGATAAAAATAGAATAATTTCAAAAGATATTTTGCATTCTACAGAATCTGAAGAACGTTTCTTCTGTTTTGGCTTAGTCAATGAGGGAATTATTACTGTTCGGTTTACTTTAAGAGGAAAAAAAATTAGAATCTACGGTGCGGGATTCTGGAGAGAGGGAAAAAAACTGTATGAAAAAGAAAACAAATTACACTAAAGCTCCTAGTGATGTAGAGAAAGCTCTTAATTCTTCTCTAGTTATTAACGATTTCTTACCTCCTCCGGATAAGTTGATTACAAAGGAAGATAACTCAAAAGTTACCATTTTATTAAGCAAAAAAAGTATTAGTTTTTTCAAAGCTCAATCTAAGAAATCAGGTGTACCTTATCAATCTATGATCAAAAAGGTTTTAGATTTATATGCTGATAGATTTGCTCACAAATAAAAAATTCAATAATTAATCCGTTCGTAATTCAAAATCCTTGATTATTAAAATCTAAGAATTTTAGTATATAAAGAACAAACATTACAATATTTCTGGCCAGCGTATAACAGCGGGGAAACGCTTCGCTGCGGCACTTACGGCCTTGCTCGGTCTCTGACACATTGTCCTCCGTCACGCTTCTCGCTCCGCAAGAAGGCGCGCCGACGCTAACGCCTACTCCGTAGGCTCAGCTACGGACAACGTCGTCTCCCCTAGTTCGTTATGCGCAATAGGCTAAAATTTTATACTAAAATCAAAAAAAGTGAAAAAGGCATTCGATGAGAAATAAAAGCAAAGCACTACAAAATTTTCAAAATCTAATTCATGAAAATGAATTATTAAAAAATTCAAAAATTGGATCAACAGAATTTACAGAATGGCAGAATAGCGTATTATCCGCTTTACGTTTTTATTTCGGAGATGACACTCAGCATATAAAAACATTTCAAAAAATTTCCTTTTCACCAATAGCTTTTTCATTAACAGGAGATAACAATGAAAATTTTAGAAGATCCTTACATTCAGGTTTGGATGAAGCAAAGGGTTTTTTAAAATCAGTTATTAGAGAAATTACGGATTTTTGGGAAGATACAAATGACTTTCAGAAGAATATATCTGAAACATCAGAAAAGATCAAAAGAAAAAAAATAGATTCAAAAACCATTTTTGCGATAATGAGTTTTGATTCTGAAATGGAACATATATATGAAGGTATGCAAGCTGCCGGAAATAAATATGATCTCAAAGTGATAAGAGTAAAAGATGAATTAGGAGATTATAAAATAACCGACAAGATAATTGAACTCATAAATAATTCATTCCTAATAATCGCCGATCTTACGAAAGAAAGACCAAATGTATATTTTGAACTAGGTTATTCTAGAGGTGTTGAAAAAACGATAATTACCACAGCTAAAAGAGGAACAAAATTACACTTTGATGTAAAAGATTGGTCCTGTATTTTTTACGATGACTCTCGCGAATTAGAAAAAGAGTTAATTAAAAATATTGAACATTATCTAAAATAAGCCTACAGCGCATAACAGCGACTAACCGCTTCGCTTCGGGACTTCGCCCTCGCTCGGTCTGCGACACATTCCTCTCCGGCACGATTTTTGCCTCCGCAAATATCGCGCCGACGCTAACGCCTCATACTGAGGCTCAGCTACGAGGAACGTCGGTAAGCTTTTTCGTTATGCGAAATTGTTTCACATAAACCTAAATATAAATTAAATGAATTTAGAAATTAAACAAAATACATTTATTATAGATAATGAGTTAAAAATTAATAGCTCTCTATTAAGAAGAGATTTTTTAAATATCAATACAGGGAAGAAAGCGGAACCTCACATTAAAAATCCTCCCTACAATTCTTATTCTTTAGAATGTAGTTATGAAAATTACCAACTAATTTTCATCTTATACTTTAAAAATGAACTTCTTTCTTCAATTGTATTTACCATAGATTCCGAATTGTATGGAAAGTCTTGGGATGATTATTCAGAAGAAAAAGAAATAGCAAGAAAAACCGAAATCGAGAAACTTTTAGAAAAAATGAAACTTACTATACCCGCAGAAGCCTATTATGATATAAAAGGTGGTATCAGTGCAGCAATAATACGATATAATGAATTAGAAAATTAATAAGAATTACTCATAAATAATCTTTATATTGCACATATAAAAACACCTTAAGGAAAAACTGATCTCCATATTCATATTTAACAAAACACATTTTCGAACTGAGAACTGACTTTATAAAGTAAACTTTAAAGATAAATTAATAATACTTCTCAGAAGAAAAAAGAGAAAAGCAAAACCATGCAATATTCAAACTGAAGTAAATTACCTGCTCATTTTCAAGATAATTTTCTTCTAAAAGAGAAAACAACTTCGCATAACAGCGACTTACCGCTACGCTTCGGCACAAGGCCTCGCTCGGCCTCCGGCAAATTCCCCTTCTGGCACTCGCTTGCATACGCAAGCTACGTGACCAGTCCCTAACGTCCCGCTGGGACTCAGGGTCGGGGACCTTCGGTAAGTCTAGTTCGTTATGCGAAATCCCTATAAACTAATTTTTAGTCTATATCGACTATTTTTTAGTTGATGTTTTTGGACAAATTAGTATCTCTTAACCATGATACTTGATGGCATATTTGGAAATAAAACAGCATCCAGGGTTCTTCTACATTTATTCCATTACAATGAGATTCATTCCGCTGCAATAGCAAATGATTATCAACTCGCCACTACACCGATTAGGCTGCAACTGGAACGTTTCGAAAAGGCAGGTATTCTAGTCGCAAAAAATGTTGGGAGAACTAGAGTTTTTTCATTTAATCTAAAATCTCCTTTTGTAAAACCTATAAAGGCTATTTTAGAAATTTTCTATAATTCATTAACAATAGAAGAAAAAGAAAAAATATTTTCAGAAAGAAGAAGACCAAGACAAAAAGGGAAACCTGTATATGGAAGAACCTAATTGGCCTCACGTAAATGAAGAGGAACTGTGGAAATACGTTGGATGGCATCTAGCAAATAAAGGAATACATTCCGTTTTAGTCGGCGGCGCTGTCGTAGCTATTTATTCAAAAGGAGCATATCGTTCCGGTGATTTAGATTTAGTTGAACCTCTTTTATCAAAGGAAAGTGATATTAAATCAACTATGGAAAGTATTGGCTTTAGAAAAATTAATCGTCATTATGTTCATCCAAAATGTCAGCATTTATACATTGAATTCGTTTCTGCACCTGTATCAATAGGAGATGATTATCGAATCATTCCTGATGAAAAAGAGTTTAAAGGGAAAATACTTAAAATCCTTTCTCCCACTGACTGTATTAAAGATAGACTAGCTTCCTTTATACACTTTAAAGCAAGAGAATGTCTAGATCAAGCATTGCTAGTTGCAAATAGCCAAAACTTTGATTTAAAAAAGGTAGAAGAATGGTGTTTAAATGAGTCAACCAGAGGAAAAGATGCTTTCGATGAATTTTCTAGATTATATACGAAATAATTAAATATACGGGACTTCGCATAACAGCGGGGAAACGCTGCGCTTCGGCACTCACGGCCTCGCTTGGTCTCCGACACATTTCCCTCTGGCACTCCTCTTGCTTGCGCAAGCGTCGTTCCAGTCCCTAACGTCCCATCCGGGACTCAGGGTCGGGAAACGTCGTCTCCCCTAGTTCGTTAATTGCAATTGGTTAAATCTTAAAAAAAAAATCAGCGCGCAAATTTTCTTAAGAGTTTTTAAGATAAATATCGTCGGTTCTGTTCGTGTGGCTGTGTCATTTTATTTACGCTTTAATAAAGATTACGCTGTGTTATTTTAAATATAAGAAAATATAAGAAATCTAAGAGAAAGAAAAAGAGAATTAAGAGCGAAAATTTGCGCGCTGAATCCATACTCTTCGAACCATTATCTTTTACTATAGGTAACCAACTGCAATTAACAGCGTGTAAACACTGCGCTTCGACACTTACGGTCTCGCTTGGTCTGCGACACATTCCCCTCTGGCACTCCTCTTGCCTTCGCAAGCGTCGTTCCAGTCCCTAACGTCCCTTACAGGGACTCAGGGCCGGGGAACGTCGTTTACACTAGTTCGTTATACGCCATTAAATATAATGATAAAAAAAATATACAACATTTCTATCTTATTTCTATTCTTTTCTTTTTTTAAAAATGAGATTATTATAAAGCCAAAAACGAATATAATAGAAAACTGTAAAAAGGAATATTTATTTAGCGAACTTTCAATCTATGATATAAATCACGATGAAAAGATTAGCGATTTCAGTGCCTTAGAATGTCTTCAAATTGCTGGGTACTTTGATAATAAATTCAATACTTTCTTAATAAAAACTTTAAAATATAAAAAAAATAATGAATATTTCATAACTAAAAAACTTATCGATACGGAGACCGAAACCAATATTCGTAATTTAAAAGAACTTATAGAGATTAAAAAAAATGATAAAGTTTACATAAATTGGATTTTCGAGATTTTACTAAGTAAGGCGAATAATAATTTCTTAGACGTATTCGATGACTTTTATAAAAAAAATCAGAAATCTATTAACGAGAATTTGCTAGGAATTAGAAATAAATTAAATTACAATCCTTATAAAGAAAAATATACATCAGGCTTACATAATAAAGATGATAAAACTCTGAAAGATGATGACATAAATAAAATCCTATTAACCGAATGTAAAGATAGAGTTTTAAAACCAACAGAATTTTATACAAACCCTAATAGACCTTATTTTTCATTCAAATCTTGTTTAGAAATCCTTTACTTGGGTGATAAAGAAAATTCGTATAGCTTGTTTAAAGAAGCCATTTTCTCTAATTTAGAAAAAGAGGAAAAAATCGAATTAATACATGCAATTAGCAAATATAAGAAAAAGGATGATTATGCATTTTTTCAAAAACTTTTTTATGAAATTTCGGAAAAGACAATAAAACAAAAATTATTATATTCGATGGATGGTTTAGATGATGAAAATTATTCATTCTTCTTAAAAAAATTACAAAAGGAAAATATCTTAGAAAAGAATGAAATAGATTACTTGATTGAAAAAATAAATAAAAGAATATTTGAAAAAAATATAAAATCTTTTGAAGATGTTTTAAATAATAACCCCGATATTGTTATGACCAATAATTCCGATAATAATATAAATAACTTAATTATGTTAAACGAAAGATATAATAAAGATTTTTTTATTCTCGGACTTAAGTATTTAATGAAAAAATTTCCAGAAAAAGGGTATCTAAAAGCTTATATTGTAATAGAAATATTGAATTTTAATGAAACGGCTATCAAAGTCCACATGAAAGAAATAAGAAATGATACTTATTTAACAAGCAAATATCTCGAAAAGTCCGCTGAAAGAGAATTGAACAAATTTAATTATAAAGAATCTTTACACTATTATAAAAAAATATCAGAGAATAATATGTATCAAAATATAGATAGAAATTCAATCAAAACAATAATTGAAAAATTAAAAACTATAATAAAATTTAACGGCGTATAACAGCGACTTACCGCTACGCTTCGGCACAAGGCCTCGCTCGGCCTACGGCAAATTCCCTTTCTGTCACTCGCTCGCATACGCAAGCTACGTGCCAGTCCCTAACGTCCCTCCGGGACTCAGGGTCAGGGAACTTCGGTAAGTCTAGTTCGTTATGCGAAATTGGCGAAAAAACATAGGAGAAAAATTTGAATAAAAAAAAATCTAAACTTAAATTAAAAGAATCATTTGCTAGTTCATTTCATGAACAATTTGCTGTTAATCAAAATACACAATTTACACTTTTAATAACTATTTCAGTTTCACTTGCGACTGTCCTAGCAGGCCTTGGATATGTTATTGGAACATACTGTGTAGACGATAGACTCATATTTGGAAATAATTCACTAATTTATGCAGCTGCTACAACGGCAACTGCTCTTTACGGATACGGAGTAATACTTCTCGTCTCTGCTATGTCGTTTTCATTTAGACGGGATCAATTAATTTTAAATAGTTTACGCAAAGAGCTAGATATGTTTGCAAAACCTGATGCAAATAAACAATATTTAGCATTCTTTCCTCAACAATATACTGGCGAACGTGCTTTCGAGGAATTTCAGTCTTACCATTTAAATTGGATGCCTAATCATTATGCGGTAATAACTCGAATTATTTTGTTGATGCTACTAATTGTAAACGTCCAATTCATAGTTTTTTTAAAAGATGCACAACTAATACAATCAAAATACGATATAGGCTGGAAGCTTCTTGCTCTCGGTTCGTTCACTCCATTTTTCCTAATCTTGTCCATATTTACACCGATCTATTACAGGCTAAGATTTAACTTATATCACAGAGAAATAAAAACTGAAAGCTGTTTAGGCCGTATGATTCTTTGGCTTGGAACAAAGTTCCCTTAAAACTTCGCCACCTTCGCATAACAGCGACTTACCGCTTCGCTTCGGGACTTCGCCCTCGCTCGGTCTGCGACACATAGGCTTCTGGCACTCCCCTTGCCTTCGCAAGTGTCGTTCCAGTCCCTAACGTCCCGTTTCCGGGACTCAGGGTCAGGGAACTTCGGTAAGTCTAGTTCGTTATGCGAAATAAAATAAAATTTTACTTAACTGAATACAATTATAGAAAGCTAAATGAAAAAGAAATTAGCAAAAATCATAATTATATTAATACCAATATTTTCAATTTAGAAAAAAGAGAGAAATAAGCTGAATATTAAATAGCCTGATTTATCATATTTTCTAGCTAAAAAGAGGTAAAGTTGCAACGAAAAAAGAAATTAAAAAAGTATATCTTCCTTTTACTCTTAAATTTGAAGGTTAAAGTCAAACATTAGAATGAAAAATGAATTGTGAATTCTTAGAATTACTGCCTTAAATAACAAAATAAAAAATTTTGAAATTATTCATATTGTGAACCTTTAGTAAGCTAAGTAAGTAAATTTTAGAAAATAAGAATGTCTATTTCATCAATCCAATACAAGGTCTTCTACGCAGAAATTCTGAATAATTCTTCAGTATGGACGATTAAAGATAAAAATGGATTCCCTGCTCCAAAAAATAGTGAAGGTAACCGATCAATACCTTTTTGGTCTACGGAAAAAAGAGTAAAGAATATAATTGAAAACGTATCCGAATATTCTGGCTTCGAAGCTTTTGAGATTTCCCTTGAGGATTTTATGGAAAAATGGATCCCAGGATTAAAGAAAGATAAGTTGCTTATTGGAATAAATTGGTCCGGAGAAAAGGCTACTGGATACGATATTAAACCAAATGAATTACAAGTAAACTTGCGAAAATTAATAAAGAAATAACTTGAAAAATAATACTACCTATACTCATTTTACTTCGCATAACAGCGGCTTAACGCTTCACTTCGGGACTTACGCCCTCGTTCGGTCTTCGACACATTCCCCTCTGGCACTCCCCTTGCTTGCGCAAGTGTCGTTCCAGCCCCTAACGTCCCTTCGGGACTCAGGGTCGGGAAACGTCGTTAAGTCTAGTTCGTTATGCGACATTGCAAAAAGTTAGTTGCATTTTCATTAGTTAATAAAATAATTTGCAAATGAAATTCTTAATCCCTATTGTTATTACAATATTAGGATGTAACTCATATACAAGTTACATTGTGCCAGATTCAAAAAAGACTGAATTTATATCAAACAAAAGAATTGCTTTAATTGGATTCATGAATTATGAATTTCATATGAGCAATGATAGACAAGGAAATGCCTATCGGTCATCCGCATCACTAAATTACAACAATTCTATGAAACAATTTTTTCCTGCCGGCAAAGATATATCCTCATTCAATACTAATAACATCAATAATCAAATTGGAAGAGAAAATTGTTTAGATTTTGTTTATGAATATCTAAACGTTGTAAAAGATTCAGGAGAAAAAGAACTAAAAAAGTTTATCGATATAAATTTAACACCCGACACTTCTAAGTCAACATGCTCAGTTAAATCTAAAAATGTAGATTATTATATACTTGGAATCCCAGGAAAACCCTTTAATTCATGGACTAATTACGATGAAAGTTTTATTGGTTATATAAAAAATGCTATTTCTGTCCTAACATTATTTATAGTCCCCTCAAAACAGGCAGAACCTGTAAATGCATATTTCTATGTTTATGATTCCAGGCTAAATCTTATAGATAAGTTTGAATATAAAAAACAGGTAATAATTACAACTTCATGGTGGTTTAATTTATATTTGGACGAAAACGAAAATGTGTTTAAAGAGATTAACCAAAGCATATTAAAATCACAAGAAAATATCACGAAAGAATTTTCTTTTGACTTTAACACGAAATATAAATAAAAAATATTTTATATTACTAAAAAAAGGAAAGAATCAAAATGAAAAACAAACTACTATTACTATTAATCGGATTAATAATAAGCAATTGCGTATTTATGCCAGATTATTCAAAAAATTTCAAAAAATACCCTTCACGACCAGATCTAAAGTCAATTTCTTTGACAAAACCCGAAGGTAGATTCGAAATGTTTGCAACTGGCTTTTACTATATCTTAGCAGCAAATCTAATAGAGGAAAATTTAAAATATTCTGAATTATTTTCTGAGGTAAAAGAAAAAGACGGCGATTATATTTTAACAGCTGAAAAAATTGATGATAAATACACTGGAGAATTCCTTGATGTTGCGTATTCAATCACCGTTGAATACTCACTCTATTTAAAAAATAGACTAGTCTTTAAGAATAAATACAGTGCAACGGCAATTTCAGAACCGACAGAACATTTTATGTACGCTTTTAGGCAAAGATTAGCTCGAGAAAGAGCACTTCAAATCACTGTGAACAAATTTCTCGACGATTTAGAAAGTATGAAAATTCTAAAATAACCTCTACCTTTTGCTCCTTTGCAACGTCGCATAACAGCGACTTACCGCTACGCTTCGGCACAAGGCCTCGCTCGGTCTACGACACATTGTCCTCCGTCACGCTTCTCGCTACGCAAGAAGGCGCGCCGACGCTAACGCCTGCTCCGCAGGCTCAGCTACGGACAACGTCGTCTCCCCTAGTTCGTTATGCGCAATGATTTAAAGGAAACCATGAAATTAAAGACATCAATTGTATTTCTTATTACAATCGCAATATTGTTACCCAGCATATTATTTACTTTTTTCCTATATAACACTAGGGCTATACCAGAAATCATAATTAAGATTAATTTTTCAGAAGCAATAGATACTGAAAATAATAAAAAACTAGTATTAGCAAAAGACAGCCTCAATGACATTAAAGAAGTTATATCCTCAATCAAACAACTTCCATCTGAAGAAAAACTATTAGCAATTTATGAAAGAGAAAGAGAACATTATATATTACTTATTTCAATTATCACTCTAATTTTGACAATAATTTCTGTTTACTTCATTTTCTCCCGATTTGTAGAAAAGGAAGAATACGAAGATTTAAAAAAATCTATAACGATACTCCAAAATGAATTAAAAAATTCCATAAATGAATCTAGATTTAATAATCTAATACAGGAAGTTAAAGCAAAAACAACAGCCTTTAATGATTTCATTATATTAGTTGATTATGATTCGAAAACGCCAATAACGAATAAAAAAGAATTTGAAAAACATATTGAAGATGATTACAATTCTATGATTCAAAAATTTTCCAACTATATTAATAATCCCAATTTAGATAAAGCATACTCAACTCTATATAATTATATCCTTAGCATTTGCAGATACGGTTTGCAAAAAGGCTTTGAAGTCCCAGAACCAGGGAAAGGTATTGAGACCCATCCATATTTTTCCCTACAATTAAAACATATTATAAGAATTTTCGGAAAAGAAAAATATGGGGAAATTCGAAATGAATGGAAAAAGGTTTTCCCATTCATGGATTTGCCTTAAACAAAATCACTGCGCATAACAGCAACTAACCGCTTCACTTCGGGACTTGCGCCCTCGTTCGGTCTACGACACATAGGCTTTTGTCACTCCTCTTGCTTTCGCAAGCGTCGTGCCAATCCCTAACGTCCCCTCCGGGGACTCAGGGCCAGCCTACGTCGGTTAGTCTAGTTCGTTATACGCCATTTCGTAAAAATCACCTTAAATCAGAAAAAAATTAAGGAAATCGATCAAAGAAGGTAAATTCTTAAAGAAATTCAATGTCTCATTTATTGACTTTTTCTTCTGAATTTGGAAAATTAACATATGAAGATAGAAACCAAAAAGGAATTGATTGAGGAATTAACCAAAATTAAACCAATTCTAAACAATGATTTTGGTGTTCTGAAAATCGGCATCTTTGGGTCTTTTGCTAAAGATACAGTTAACTCGAATAGCGATGTTGATTTACTCGTTGAAATGAAATCTCCCGACTTTGATTCTTTTGTTGGTTTAAAAATATTTTTAGAAAATCTTTTTGAACGCAATGTGGATCTTGTTCGAAAAAGGAATCAAATTAAACCTTCCTTTCTCAATAGAATTCAAAAAGATATTATAAATGTCTGAAGAAATATACGAAAGGTTCGAATTTATTCTTGAATCGATCTTAATCATTGAAAATAGATTCTTAAAAATTAAATATCCGGATGATCTAATTAATTCCCAAGATGGAATTACTATACTTGATTCAATTGCAATGAGATTACAAGCAATCGGAGATAATCTTAAATCTGTTACAAAATTAGATAGTAAATTTCTAAACAATTATCCCAATACAGACTGGGAAAAAATTATGAAAATGAGAGACGTGATTTCTCACCATTATGAAGGTCTTGATCACGAAATAATATATAATATCTGTAAAAACAAAATACCTGAATTAAAACTTACTATTGAATTAATTCTTAAACAACTCAACGGCGTATAACAGCGACTTAACGCTACGCTTCGGGACTGGCCCTCGCTCGGGCTACGCCACATTCCTCTTCTGTCACTCGTTTGCATACGCAAACTCCGTGCCAGTCCCTAACGTCCCGTTGGGACTCAGGGTCGAGGAACGTCGTTAAGTCTAGTTCGTTATACGAAATTTTGCTAACCTAATATTTGCTATAACTCATGGATAAAATATTTAATAAAATGATAAAAGACGAACTACTGCCT
>NZ_SORO01000009.1 GCF_004368965.1 Leptospira meyeri
TTACCCACAGCGTATAACAGCGGGGAAACACTTCGCTGCGGCACTTACGGCCTTGCTCGGTCTGCGACACATAGTCCTCCGTCACGCTTCTCGCTCCGCAAGAAGGCGCGCCGACACCAACGCCTACTTCGTAGGCTCGGCTACGGACAACGTCGTCTCCCCTAGTTCGTTATGCGAAATGTTTGAAATAAAATGACAGAAGAAAACAAAAAAAAACAACCTGAAATAAATTTGGAAAATTTTCTTAGAACATCAAAGGAAATTATTGTTCCAGAAGTTGTATATCATTACTGCTCTCTAGATTCTTTCACAAAGATAATTGAGTCAGGAAAACTATTCCTTAGCCATCACTCAGCAATGAATGATTTATCTGATACTCGCCTATTTTTCCATTTATTATACCAAAAAGCCCAAACCATAGTGAATCAATCTAATAGAGAAATTTTAAATGATTTTCTTCATTTTTTCGAACAAAATTTACGTGATTATTTTATAGCATGTTTTTCAAAGGAACCAGATGTACTTAGCCAGTGGAATATGTATGGAGATCAAGGACGCGGAGTAGCCATAGGATTTTATACAAAAAATCTATATGTAAAACCTCAAATCCCAAGCTACACAATTGATTCAAAAACATTAAGTGGAATTTTTCCAATAGAATATATATCAGAAACACAAGATGATTTAGTAGATGACTTGATAAATCTAGTCTTAAAAGGATTTTTTAATGATTTCCCTCCAAATGTTGAAAGACTGGTTCTTCAGAAAAAACATAGAAGTTTTAACCAAGAAGAAGAAATACGAATAGTAGAAATCCAAGATCCAAGAACGAATTTAAATCCAGATTTTGTTGGGCTTAGAACAAGATACGTGGGTGACCATTTTAATTTTCGAATAAAAAATAATAGAGAATTAATCCCCTATAGAACTCATCAGTTTAAATCAAATGAAGACCCGAATTATGAACTAGAAAGTATTTGGCTTGGACCTGAAAATCGAACAAAAGAAAATATCTTATATTTATTCCTTAATAAACATAGAATTTCTTTGAAAAATAAAATACATTACTCAAAATCACCATTTACTCTTTAGCCATCAAACACTTCGCATAACAGCGACTTCCCGCTACGTTTCGGGACAAGCCCTCACTCGGCCTACGGCAAATTGTCCTCCTGTCACTCGCTCGCATACGCAAGCTACGCGCCAGTCCCAAACGTCCCTCCGGGACTCAGGGTCGGACAACTTCGGGAAGACTAGTTCGTTATGCGAAATAAAAAATGAATCACTCAAACGAACCTAATCAATCAAATAAATTAAAGAAAGAGAAAACCTTTCTAATTAGTATTATCATTTTATATTGTATTATCTCATTAATTTCAGGAATTAGTTTCCTAATAAATAATGAGCAAGCCAAGGGAATTATAGATTTAACGCTCACAGCCTTATTATCTATTTCTATTTTTAAAATTAATAGAAACATTTTTTTCAAAATAATAATATTAATCTTCTTAATAGTTCATGAACTTATATTTCTTTCTGTTTTAATCTCTTTTCTATTATTTTTTTCTGATAGATTTCCATATAAAACTGCAAATTATTTTTTTATTGAATATGATAGCCATCTAAGAATGGGTTATTTTTATTATTTTGTATTACTTTTTATATTTACATACTCTCTCTATATTACTTTACGTATCAAAATTGAAAAAAAGTAGTATTTAAACTAACATGTCTATCTATTTCATAAATTATAATGGTCTTTGTAAATTAGTAGCAAGAAACAAATTTGTCTTTTCTTTACAGAACAAACGTGGCTTTACTGCTTCAATCGGCGAAAAAAGGAGAACATCCATGCCCTTCAGTTCTTCGGAAAAAAAACTGAACACGTTATCCAATTCCATAAATTATTTAATATTTAAATCGGAAATATCCCTTAATCTTATTTTTGATAAATTAGCTTATTGGTTTGATTAAAGATGGCTAACTGATAGGAATATAACGGTTACGGGAGATAGCGACAGGTTATGATATTAATCGAATAGATGTGTTATAAAATGAGAATGAACTTATAGACCAGAAAAGTTAAAATATAAGAGGTAATCTAATATTTTTTTACTTCGCATAACAGCGCGGAAACGCTTCGCTGCGGGACTTACGCCCTTGCTCGGTCTACGAC
Source organism: Leptospira meyeri (assembly GCF_004368965.1). NCBI lineage: Bacteria > Pseudomonadati > Spirochaetota > Leptospiria > Leptospirales > Leptospiraceae > Leptospira > Leptospira meyeri. The sequence continues at coordinate 2,177 of NZ_SORO01000009.1, forward strand.
ACATTGTCCTCCGTCACGCTTCTTGCTCCGCAAGAACGCGCGCCGACGCCAACACCTACTTCGTAGGCTCGGCTACGGACAACGTCGTCTCCCCTAGTTCGTTATGCGCAATATTTTTCAAAGTAACACCTAAAAATGAAAACAATAGATGAGGAAATTTTGCCTAGAATGGCTAAATCAATCCTAAAACAAATATCGGAATCATTATTAGGAACAGGACACCTTAAAATCGAGGATTTTAAGAGCGAGAGTATTTTAGCTCAAAAAATTATAGATATAATAGATAGTAGTCATTTTCATCTAGTAATTGATCACAGAAAAACAATTGAAAATTTAGCAAAAAAATTTTACGACAGTAAAAATTTAGAGATAAGTATATTTTTCTATTCACTTTACTTCGAGCAGACACTAAATTACATCATACATGTTCAATTGATAAAAAATGGGAAAAATCCCAACTTAACAAAGAATATTATCAAAGCTACTAACATAGAGGCTAAATTATCTTGGGTTTTAGAACTTCTTAACTTGCCAGAAATTAACGAAAAGCATAAGAAAATAATACTTTTAGTTTCCCAAGAACGGAATTCATTTATACACTACAAATGGATGGATGACTCAAATCACATAAATATTAAATTATTCTTTAAATCATACAACATAAACAAAACGATTATTTATTTAAAAAAATACGAATCTAGAATAAGATTCAATGGCAATAAAAAAAATTTAAGAAAAACCAGTAAATAGATTCATAAGTAAAAGATTAATTCTCTCAAAATCACGTATTAATAAACTTAAAATGGCTTACAAACTAACTCAGAAAGAATTTGAAAATGTATTAAGCCTTGAAGCTTCAAAAAGATACAAATACTTCATTTCGAAAATAGTAGACCAGGATGAATTATGGAGTCTAAAAAACAATGATGGATTTATCGGAATGGGAGATAATGAGGGGCATGACGGAATTCCATTCTGGCCTCATATTGAATATGCCAAGCTATTTATCAATAATGAATGGGAAGATTGTGAACCAGCAAAAGTAAACTTTCATCATTTTATAGATTATTGGATTCCGGAAATGATAAAAGACAATGTTCATATAATTGTTTTTCCAACTTTAGAAATGAAAGGTCTAACCTTACATCCAAAAGTAATATTAAAAGATTTAGTTGAAGAAAATAAAAAAATAGAGTAAGCAAAAAATACTGCGCATAACAGCGCGGAAACGCTTCGCTTCGGGACGAGCCCTCGCTTGGCCTACGGCACATTTCCCTTCTGGCACTCGCTTGCATACGCAAGCTACGTGGCCAGTCCCTAACGTCCCGTCGGGACTCAGGGTCGGGAAACGTCGTCTCCGCTAGTTCGTTATACGACATTTATTTAAAATTAATTCTAGTTCAAAAATATGAAAAAAAATCTAACTCTATTATTTTCAGTCTACTTTATATCATTCGGAGAATTTCAAGATTTGTCAGCACAAACGATTGACTTCTCAAAAGAAAAGCCAATCCATCCTTATTACGAAACAATGGATGAAAACTATTCGATCGACTGTAAAGAAAAACAACTTTGTATGGAAAACTGCAAAGATTCATTCACTTTCATCTCAAACAAATTCAAAGATAAAAATAATGCTCGATTAGGTTGCTTCGCAGATTGCAGGAAAATCGTTTGTTTTTCAAAAAATAAAAAATGAAAATAACTAAACTAACTTTATATCTTTTAATACCGCTCTTATCTATAGCATGTAATATCAATCAAGGTATTGACTCTAATGAATTTTATACTGAAGACGAAACAGAAAGAAAAATAGGAATTGCTGTTTCCCTAAAATCGATACAAATTTTTGGAAATCCGACCGCCTTACTCCCATACGAATTTCAGCAAAACCCAAATTGCAAAAGACAATCTTACTTTAAAAAAGAAGAAGTTAACAAATGCGTAAATATTATCCTTGCATCTAATATTCAAACAACGGATATATCGGATTATTTTGGAAAAATTGGAATTATAGTTAACAAACTATGCAATCTAGAAAGACAAATTTTCTTAGATAATTCGTCAAAAGGGGAAATAAATTTTTGCGGAATAAAGAAAATATTTTAATAATAAATAAACGTCGTATAACAGCAACTAACCGCTTCGCTTCGGGACGAGCCCTCGCTCGGCCTACGGCAAATTCCCCTTCTGGCATTCGCCTTGCTTACGCAAGCTACATGCCAGTCCCTAACGTCCCGCTGGGACTCAGGGTCGGGGAACTTCGGTAAGTCTAGTTCGTTATGCGTAATTGATTAACTTGTTATGAAATTAATATATATCAAATACAATAATTCAAATTCAGTTTATGAACAAAAATAGAATAGTAAAAACTAAATGAAAACTATTCTTCGTGCGAACCTATTTGACTTATCCGGCAAACATACCATTTTAGATTTAGGACGGTATTAATGGGCGATATCATCAACAGATTAGATATATTATTTGGTGAGCATCAGGAAAGCTTAAATTACCTAGTCCCAAGAGTAGATACATTCGAGCATGACTCTGATGGAGGTGCGAAGTCAGTTCTTTCTTTGAATTACCGTTTTTTGTCAGTTTGTGAATTTATTATCCATCGTGATAAAAAGAAATTCCAAGAATTATTATCGAAATCTGCCTCGTTAATTGCTAAAAACTTTAAAGACTATGCTTCGGGTAAAATAAAGGAATACGATTATGTAAAATGGAGTAGATACTGGAAAATTCTAGATTCTTATGCAGCTACCGATTTTTCGTCTGGAGTCATCATTGCGCAACACATGGGGAATCTTGAAGCAGATAAAAAGGAAAAAGGGGTTTTCCCTGCTCTGAGTTACTCGATTAAGTATATGGTATTAGAAGATGACAAAAATCTAAAACTATATTCGGATAAGTTATCTGAGTCTCTAACTCAAAAGAATGCAAAAAATTATTTAGGTTATGTGACAATCATCCAAGCATATATAAATAAAGACTCAAAGTCTATGCAAAAGGGCTTTGAAACTTTGCTAGCCAATCACAAACAACTCTGCAAAGGTAGAGGAGAATATTCGGATACCGAAGATGAAGTCATATTTTTGCATGGTTTAGGCTTACTAAACCTTGTTCGGTCTCGAGGCTTCGATGTCACAATGGACGACCCATTAATCCCTAATGATCTTTTGATAAGTGTAAAAAAAATATTTAAAGAATAATCAACTACGCATAACAGCGACTTACTGCTTCGCTGCGGGACTACGCCCTTGCTCGGGCTACGCCAAATTCCCTTTCTGTCACTCGCTCGCATACGCAAGCTACGTGCCAGTCCCTAACGTCCCTTCCGGGACTCAGGGTCAGGGAACTTCAGTAAGTCTAGTTCGTTATGCGAAAGTCATGAAAAAATTCTGAAAAAAAATGAATAAAATAATATTTTTAATCTTAGTTCTAAACTTCCCTATATTTTCCCAGGAAAATTTTACTGTTAATGCAAATACATTAAGAATTAGAAATTTACCTTCATCAAATTCTGAAATTGTTGGAAAATTAAATAAAGGAATTGAAGTAACAATAATATCAAAATCTGACAAATTTGAGGAGATAAATGGAATAATTTCTGAATGGATTGAAGTTCAAACTATAGATAAAACTCAAAAAGGATATATTTTTGGAGCATATCTTGAATCTAAAAAAAATCCAAATCCCTTTACGAAATGTTTTAAAAATAAAAAAGGAATAACAATATTCCTTAATAACGGTAAATCTATCCTCTTAAAAAATGGATTACCAAAAAATGATGAAGACCCACAAGAATTCATCCAATTTAATAACTGTACATATTACAAAGATTTAGATTCCGTATTAATTGAATACTCAATGCATGAAGGTGGAGGGAATGAACTATATAATCTAAAAAATGGAAAATTTATCCAAATTTGGGGACATCCAATATTTTCAAAAAATAAAAAATATTTTGCATGTTTTTCCGCCGATATCGAAGTTGAATTTTATCCAAATGGTATTCAAATTTATCAACTTAATCTTACTCCAATAAAAGAATTTGAATATGAATTCGAATCTTCTGATATGAATAAAAATTTCCAACCAACTGATCTTGAATGGAATTCTGAAGATTCGATAAAAGTAATTCTAAAAAATATTGATTTAACTAAAACTAAAATAGTAAATATTCAAAAAACTCATAAAAAATGGAAAATAATCAATAAACCATGACCTTCGCATAACAGCGACTTACCGCTACGCTTCGGCACAAGGCCTCGCTCGGTCTGCGACACATAGGCTTCTGGCACTCCCCTTGCCTACGCAAGTGTCGTTCCAGTCCCTAACGTCCCGTTCGGGACTCAGGGCCAGCCTACGTCGTTAAGGCTAGTTCGTTATGCGAACATTGCGGGGAAGAGTCGCCACATCCGTGTGGCGTTTTTAAGAATTACAAAAAAATATACATTTGACATATATACAAATATTGTATATTCTGGAAAATTATGAATCAGACTGTTAACATCTCTTTCGAAAAGGCACTTTTAAAAGAAATTGATAAAATTGCAAAAAGAGAACACAGATCCAGATCTGAATTAATCCGTGAAGCTGCAAGAGCTTATATTGAGAAAAAATCTAAGTGGCAAGCTATCTTTGATTTCGGTATTAAATCTACTGATAAATCTAATCTTACGGAAGATGATATTTTCAAAGAAATTAAAAATGTTAGAAGAAGTAAAAAAGCTTCTTAATGTTAAAAATTCTCTTAGATACAAATATTTACATTTCCGCTATTTTGTTTAATGGAAAGCCTAAGCTTGTTTTACAAGATTTAATCGATGAGGTTTTTATTGGATTTATTTCGAATGAAATTATCGATGAACTTGAAGAAACTTTATCGAAATCTAAATTTAAACTACCAAATGATTTTATCCAGTTTACTATTTCTGAGATCAGAAGTTCCACAACAATTATTAAAAATAAACCACTGAAAGATTATCTGAATTTAAGAGACCGAGATGATTTTCACATTCTTGAAACTGCTTTTTCCGCAAATGTTGATTTTTTAATCACTGGTGATAAAGACCTTCTAACTTTAGAAAAAATAAAAGAATTCAGAATCATAACTCCAGACGAGTATTTAAGAATTAAAGAGGAACTAAGCTAAGATTGCGACATCCGTGTCGCTCCCCGCAACGTCGCATAACAGCGTCTTACCGCTACGCTTCGGCACAAGGCCTCGCTCGGCCTACGGCAAATTCCCTTTCTGTCACTCGTTTGCATCCGCAAACTACGTGCCAGTCCCTAACGTCCCGTCGGGACTCAGGGTCAGGGAACTTCGGTAAGTCTAGTTCGTTATACGAAATCGCAAAAATGTATGCCTCAGGACATGGGTAACACTTAAAATAATTAAAAAACAATTGACATATCTCATTTTGAGATATCCTCTGAACTAGTGCATATTATCAGCTGGAAGAAATTGGATGATTTCATTGCAAAACACCCTAATTCTGAATCTTCATTAAAAAGCTGGTTTAAAATCATTAAAAATACAAATTTTAAGGACTTTAATGAATTGAAGAAAGTTTTCAATTCCGTGGACCAAGTTGGAAAATTTACAGTTTTTAATATAAGCGGAAATCACTTTCGATTGATTGCTGCTATTCATTTCAATAGGCAAAAGGTTTTTGTAAGAAACATTTTAACACATTCTGAATATGATAAAGGTAAATGGAAAAGGGAAAATTTATGATTTTAAAAATTGAAAAAGTTAAGAATGTTTGGGATGATGTTAAAGATATTCTCTCTGTACCTCATACTGATAAACAATATAAAAAATTAGTTAAGGTTCTTGATGAACTAATTGATGAAGTTGGAAATAATAAAAAACATCAATTAGCTCCGCTTCTTGAAACTGTAGGTAATTTGATTGAAGAATATGAAAATGATCATTTCATACAACCTAATGCTGAACCTATCGAAGTTTTAAAGTTCCTTATGCAAGAAAATAGTTTAACTCAAAAAGATCTAAACATTTTAGGAAGCCAAGGAGTTGTTTCTGAAATCTTAAATGGAAAAAGAGAATTAAATGTACGACAAATCAAAGCTCTTGCAGAAAAATTCAATATTTCTCCATCGGTATTCATTTGATCGTATAGTTTGCGACTTCGTATAACAGCGACTTACCGCTACGCTTCGGGACAAGCCCTCGCTCGGGCTACGCCAAATTCCCCTTCTGGCATTCGCCTTGCGTTCGCAAGCTACATGCCAGTCCCTAACGTCCCTTCGGGACTCAGGGTCGGGGAACTTCGGTAAGTCTAGTTCGTTATGCGTAATTTTTCAAAAATATTAAAAAGGAAACAATGAAAAATAATTACATATTAATGATTCTACTATTTTGGTCTTGCTCTTCGTTGAATTTGATTTCACCAGGTTTGACTTCCGAAAATAGAATTGGAAAAACATCAAATGACAAATTTGAAGAATCTTCCTTTTACGGTACGAAAAATTACCAAATCAATTTGTTTTTTATTGAAAAACTGAATTTAAACGCAATTTTTGATGATCCGAATAATATCATTGATCAATCAAATAAACATAACTTTTTTAAAAACATTAAGGAATCTGATATATTATTCCTTTCCGAGATATGCTTTGATAAGGAGAAATTCAGAAATAGAGAATTAGATCTATACCTTTACGATTACTCTTTAAATGGTCATCAATACTTAAATAAAATTGAATATATTTATCCTTATTCCTTTACTGAAAAAGGAACGAAAATTCAATTAGAACGTCCTTTGCTCGTAAATGATAACTATCCTAATCAACTTAATATTATAAAAACATCAGAAGATTTCGTTACTTGTTCAAGATCAATTGTTAAATTCGATAAGCTATTTTACAATGAAGGAAAAAATACTTTAATTATCAAAACTCCGAGAAAGTCTCAATTCTCTTTTGATTTTGTAATGAAAAATGGTTTATTTGAAAAACAAAATAATGATGATATAGATTTAAATATTAAACTCAAAAGTAGACTATGAAAAACTACGCATAACAGCGACTTACCGCTACGCTTCGGCACGAGGCCTCGCTCGGCCTCCGGCAAATTCCCTTTCTGTCACTCGCTCGCATACGCAAGCTACGTGCCAGTCCCTAACGTCCCTTCGGGACTCAGGGTCAGGGAACTTCGGTAAGTCTAGTTCGTTATGCGTAAGTCGTTAAAATATTACTTAAAAATTAAAAGCTGGAAATTCTTATAAAAAAACAGACTAAAATTGATTAAGAAAGTAAAGCTAATCGGAAGATCTATTTACCTTGGTTTAAATATAAATACATATCTCAATTAAATTTCCTTCAGAATTGCAAAAATATAAAAAATAATATGATTCAATGTTTTAAAATCAGTTCATATAAATCTATTTTACAAATCATAATATTTTCTATTATCATTAGAGCAACATTGATTTCATACACGATTCCTGTTGCAGATAATGGAGCTGGTTATTTTGCATCCATAGGAATATTTGTTTTATACCTTTTTCTTTGTATAACTTTTCAGATAATACCTATATTTTTCAAATTGAAAGTTCTTTATAAAAAAGAATCAAGCTTATCTATTACATTAGTAAATAAATTTTTCATTTCTGGAATTCCAATTCATATAATAATTGGCTTAACTTCTTATCCTTTTATCAAACCGATTATTCTGTCTTTTTTATCTGATTTGGTAATTTTAATTATTTCAAATATTAGAACTAAATTTAAGCGAAGTAATATAAATGTCTAAAATATATATAGGAATCATAACGACCTACGCATAACAGCGGCTAACCACATCGCTTCGGGACTCAGCCCTCGCTCGGCCTACGGCAAATTGTCCTCCTGGCATTCGCCTTGCGTTCGCAAGCTACATGCCAGTCCCTAACGTCCCGTTTCTCGGGACTCAGGGTCGGACAACTTCGGTAAGTCTAGTTCGTTATACGAAAGCCCCAGAAAATATAATTAAGAAAATATGAATCCAAGTGAATATTCACTTGACTGAATTCTATACTCTGGAAAAAATAAACGAGTGTGGGAAATTGAATCTACTAAAGAATTAGATTTATGGCTTCAAAAACTCGATTCAACCACAAAAGAAGAAATATTAGCGCACTTTTATCTTTTACGACAAAAAGGTCCTCTACTTGGAAGACCTTTTGCAGATTCGATCCAAGGATCTAAGATTCAAAATCTGAAAGAACTTCGTGTTCAGGTTAAGTTAAAAGTAATTAGAATCTTTTTCGTTTTTACTGAAGGAAGAATCGGCTTATTACTTGCTGGTGGAGATAAAAGAGGAAATGATAAGAGATTTTATGAACAAATGATTCCGATGGTTGAGAAAATTTACAAAAATTGGTTAATCGAAAACGGGGAGAATCCTGATGAAAGCAAAAGTAAAAAGAAATCCAATAGAAAATCTTGAGAAATCACTTTCTTCAGAGAGTGTTGCTAGGGCAAAACATAAAGCCGAACAAATGCTTTTTCAAATTAATCTCGCTGAGTTAAGAAAGCAAGTTGGTTTGAGACAAGAAGATATAACTAATTTTTCGCAATCTGGACTTTCTAAACTTGAGTCTAGAAAAGATATGAAAATCTCCACTTTAATAGATTACCTAGATAGCCTTGGAATGGACCTTGAAATTAAAGCAAGAGTAAGAAATAAGAAAGATGGAAAATCAAAGAAAGAGTTTGTTCTCTTAAAAGCTTCTTAATATTTCTTAATAAATTCAACTTAATACCTGGGGCCTTCGTATAACAGCGGGGAAACGCTGCGCTTCGGCACTACCGGCCTCGCTTGGTCTCCGACACATTTCCCTCTGGCACTCCTCTTGCTTGCGCAAGCGTCGTTCCAGTCCCTAACGTCCCGTCCGGGACTCAGGGTCGGGAAACGTCGTCTCCCCTAGTTCGTTAAGCGCAATTGCAAAAAGAATAATGAAATCACTAAATTTAACACTATTAATATTTTTATCTCTAATTAATTTCTGCAAACTTCATAAAAATGATAAGAAATATTTTGAAGTTACAGCGAAAAGTGGACTTATTTTAAGGTCTGGACCAGGGCAAGATTATGAGAAAATCACTACTCTCCCTATAAAGACAGTAGGGAAAATAATTCGACTCATTGGCAATCCGATTTATATTCAAGAAAAGAAAGGACGATGGTTGGAAGTCGAAACAGAGCACCTAAATGGTTTTATTTTCTCTGGCTTCGTGGTTACTCACGAAAATCTAGAATCATTAAATCGTAGCCAAAAGAATATATCCTTTCAAGAATTTAAGGGAATTACTCCCTTTGTTAAATCCAATTATAGCCTAGCTGAAATTTCTCAAAAATCTTTTGAAAATTTTAAAGAATACGAAGAAGATTTAAAACTTGAAACTAAAACCATTTTAGAAATTAATAACTTCAAAATTCTATTAGTATCGTCAAAAAATGAATATAGTGACTATCGTACAATAATTGTTCATAATAAAATAAATGGTAATAACTTTATTCCAGAGTTGAATAATTTTCATCCGATATCAATTGCTGAAAACTCTAAAATTATTTCAGGCATTGAATATGCATGTTACAATTGTTGCGCTACACCCATTGAATTATTTGCAATTTTAGCTGAGGACAAAATTTACACAGTATCAATTCCTATAACCGATACCGTTGCCTCATGTGACCTGGAAGGACAAGTTCAAACCGATTTCAGCCAACTAAGACTAACAAAAAAAAATGATATAATAATCCATAAAACCATTTATGATTGCTCTCATGATCCGAATTGCAGTAAAGATGGAGCAGAAGATAATTGCAAACCAACAATGGTATATTCAGATAAATTTATTCTAATTGAAAATCCATTCTATAATCCAAATATTTTTGAATTTGAAGCAAAAATTATTCCTGAAAAAATATTGAATGAATTCAAAACAGGAAGAAAGGCAAATATAAACAATCATATCAATTAGCATTTTGCAACAGCGCTTAACAGCGACTAACCGCTTCGCTTCGGCACGAGGCCTCGCTCGGTCTGCGACACATAGGCTTCTGGCACTCCCCTTGCCTGCGCAAGTGTCGTTCCAGTCCCTAACGTCCCGTCCGGGACTCAGGGTCAGGGAACTTCGGTAAGTCTAGTTCGTTATGCGTAATGCTCTAAAATAAACTTAAAAATGTTAAACTCAAGGGAAGAAGCATTTGGATTTTGGATAACAGTATTATTCTTTTACTTAATCCTTAAAAAGGAAGGTAGGATAGCCGTATTAAAACTGACAAAACTTCTATTGGGAAAAAAGATTCTAATCATATTTCTCATAATAATACTATACCTTGGTCTTACTACTATTTTCCTAAATTATCTTCAGTTATGGAATATTAGTCAGGCGAAAAATACAACTTTATGGTTTTTGACATATGTATTTTCTGCGATTTCAAAACTAATCTCTGTCAAAAACAAATATTCCTTTTTTAAAGACACATTCTTAGAAAGTTTCAAACTAGTCGTCATAGTAGAATTTCTATCTGGCGTATATACTTTCCCTTTCGTCATCGAAATCTTCCTCCTTCCGGTGGTTGTTTTTTTAATTCTAATAAACCTCTTTACCGAAACAAAAAAGGAAGAAGAATATACTACAATCTATAAGTTTACAAATAAACTATTAATACTAATCAGTATAGTTATCATAGCATATTCAATTTATAAAATTCTTTCAAACTTAGATACTTTCATAAGCAAAGATAATTTATTAGAATTTACTACACCAATATTACTAACCTTATCATTCATACCGTTCCTCTTTTTTCTTAACATATTTATAGCTTACGAAAATACATTCAACCGTATTGATCGATTATTTATTAACAAAAAGCTCAACAGAAATGTAAAATTAGAGGCAATTAAAAGATTTCACTTCAAAACAACTTGGTTACTTAGATGGATCTCTCATCTAAGTATTTTAGATAATCCCAGCCAGAATCTGGATCTATCCTTTAAACACATTAAGGAATTCCAAACCAATATTAAAGAAAACAAAAATAGGATTATTAAGTTAAATGAAGGCTGGAATCCACAGCTTGCCAAGGACTTTCTCAAGGAAGAGGGAATAGAAACAGCATATTATAGGAAATTTTCTGAAGAAGATTATTGGACAGCATTGTCGCCCCAAATTAGCATTAGCAAAGGAAACTTCCAAAATAATATATCTTATTATATTCATGGTAATCCTGAAAAGCATTTATCCTGAAATTAGTTTTACATGTTGGTGATACTCAGAATAAATTTGAGACATTACAGGAATTCAATCGCTACGTGAATATTCTATTTTTCAAAGCAATAGGATATCAACTTTCAAAATCATTTTCAAAGTCATTAAAAGTAACGAAACCTAAAGAAGAATTTACCGATCTACACCATATTAAATTAGAAAAAATTCAGTGGAATGGTTCTATTTCTAATGGATTTACTTTAAAATTTACAATAAGAAATAAAAAATTTAGTGAATTAGAGCACTACGCATAACAGCATGGAAACGCTGCGCTTCGGCACTTACGGCCTCGCTTGGGCTGCGCCACATTTCTCTCCGTCACGCTTCTCGCTCCGCAAGAAGACGCGCCGACGCTAACGCCTCTGCGAGGCTCAGCTACGAGAAACGTCGTCTCCACTAGTTCGTTATGCGAACATCATGTAAATATCTTCTGAGTATTAAAAATAATGAAAAGTCTTTGGACGATATTAGTCGGTTTATGCTCCTTCTTC
>NZ_SORO01000010.1 GCF_004368965.1 Leptospira meyeri
TTTATAATCTTCTATTAATTCAGTAATTTTGTTTTCTAAAATATATTGATTAACGTTTTTGAACATTTTATTCTGCATTGCGACTAACGAACTAGACTTACCGAAGTTGTCCGACCCTGAGTCCCGGAAACGGGACGTTAGGGACTGGCACGTAGTTTGCGGATGCAAACGAGTGACAGGAGGACAATTTGGCGTAGCCCGAGCGAGGCCTAGTGCCGAAGCGTAGCGGTAAGTCGCTGTTAGCCGCAGTAGATTTAATCATTAGTATCTAATACATCTAAGAGATTTTCATATCGCCGTGCTACATAGCTGTTAGTGAATCTAGTTTTGATGGAATTTTGAACTAATTTCGATTTTTTAATATTATTTAGGACGATATCTTTATTCTTTTCCATAATTTCTAGACACACAGGTGCACCCGTGTTACTGTAGAAAACTTTTCGTCCGGATCCATGAAATCCGTAACCTCCACTTTCACCTACGTAGCATAGAATTAGCCATTTTACATACTTTTCCTGTAGTTCATCCGGTACAAATTCTAAGCCTCCAACTTCTTGAAAATTTCTTAATAGTTCTCCATGTTTTTTGAAATTACCCCATTCAAATCCGGTTGATTCAAAGAGTTTAAAGAAATCCTCAAAAAAATCCTGTTTTCTTGCCTTGGTCAAATATGGGAATAGCTTAGCATTGAGGGCAATTTTTGCTAGGTTAAAATCCATATTCTTTCTACCTAGTATCTCTTCGAAATACTTTGCTACCTCAATAATTGCGTGTGGATGCATTCGTTGACTTAAAAGAAAAATACCGTTGATAGCATTTTCTCGCACGATTTCAGGTTTTTTTTCATCTTTGTTAATATTAATAAGGTTTTTTAAAATTTCAATTTGTCTTACTTGTGGAGCATGTTCAAAATCTGTTAAGAATGTATTATTTAAAGTTACAAATTTTGGACTTTCGATTAATTCTTTTATATCATTTACGCTCAAAATTTTAATTGGATCTTTCGATAATACGACATCAACACAGGTTTTAAAAATATATAGACAGTCTTCTACACCTGCCTCGTATTCAGAATCTTCATGTTCTAAATCTTTTCTAATTTCGTAACATCTTAAAATTCTTCGATATTCGGGATGAGACAGTAGTCCAATCCTATATGATAAATGAATAATGTTTAAAGTACTATAATTTTCTAAATCATCTAATCTTGTTATAGGTGGTAATTTGTACTGTAGAGTTGCTTCCTTAATGATGTCTTGGCCAGATAATTTTATCTTTTCTTTCAAGTCATGCATAGCAGCGTTTAGCAACCTTTGACATGCACTACTTGGATCTATTTTAATTAACTTATTTACCCTTTGAATTAAATCTCTGGATTTCCATTCTGGTCGAATTTTATTAAGATAATCGGGAACATTTGAATCGATGACCAATTGAACATCAGGGCTTGGAATTAATTCATTATCTGTCATATTAATATCCTTTTTTTAAATCTATTGCGGCTAACGAACTAGGGGAGACGACGTTCCTCGTAGCTGAGCCTCGCAGAGGCGTTAGCGTCGGCGCGTCTTCTTGCTTAGCGAGAAGCGTGACGGAGAGGAATGTGGCGTAGCCCAAGCGAGGCCTGGTGCCGAAGCGACGCGTTTCCCCGCTGTTATGCGCAGTAATATTTTTATAGGCTGACATTGAAGAAATTATGTTCAAAATTTTGATTTGAGTTTAGAATAATATATATTCCGTCCTTATTAATTATTTTGTAATAATTTAATGTGCCATTCATGCCTGTTTCCAATGTGCAAATAACTATTCCATTTTTAAAATCGACATTCTCTTTCAGGACAATTTGATTATTCGTACTTAACGTTTTCTTAAAATATGGGTAGAATTGGTCTAATGTTTGAGCCTCTGAATAGTAAGCATTAGTAGTTCTGGAAAGAAATGCATTATAGTAAAAGTTTTTGGATTTGAATTGATAGTGCGATACTGTAGGTTTTTTTTCCGTAAAATCTTTATTTTCGATCTCACTTCCTGGAAATACTACGGAAATATTATTTTCTATTTTTAAAACTCCATTATCAAGCTTAGCATCTACTTTGGCTAATTTTTCGAAAGTAATAAAGTTATATGTTGTTAAAATGAAAAATGAATAAACGAATATATTGTAACGATTTAAGTGTCTCTTTGTTACTTTTATAATTAATAAAGCTGAAAGTATGAAGAATAGGCCAACTGAAATATTTATAAAGAAATACTCAGTCATTAAGCGTAGGTTAATTAGATTTGAAAACGCTACTTTATATCCATCATATTTCATTATAGATTCTAAGAAATTTAGGATTAATCCAATAGCTAAAATTACATTTTGTTTATTAATATATTTTTTCATGTGTTTAAGATTTTTTTAATATTATTGCGCATAACGAATTAGGGGAGACGACGTTGTCCGTAGCTGAGCCTTCGAAGAAGGCGTTAGCGTCGGCGCGTCTTCTTGCGGAGCGAGAAGCGTGACGGAGGACAATGTGTCGTAGACCGAGCAAGGGCGTAAGTCCCGCAGCGAAGCGTTTCCCCGCTGTTATGCGACGTTTGATTTTAAAGATTTTTATACTCAGCTATTCGATCTTTAATAACTTTTTCGTCATCAATTTGTGTAAAATCTCTAGCACAGATATATATTCTCTTGTTTATATGATCAATAGTTGTAACGCTTCCATAGATAAATAAAGGAGAATTTAATTTATATTCTTCTTTTAGATATTTATCATAGTTTTTTTGCCAAAAAATAACTGGCGAATAACCGGAAATTTTGAATTTAGTAATAACATTTTCTGAAAAGAATAGATTTGATGTGGAATAAATTTGCTGTTCGGTTTGTAATAATCCTTCTGTTCTGATGGTATCAGTTGGGTATTCAGAAAGTGTGATTTGGAATCTAATTCTGTCAATAGAGTTGGTATGGAAAATAGTAAAATCGCTAGGCTCATCATTTTCATCTTTCCATCGTTTAAAATAGTTATTTAGAAAGTTTTGAAGTGATGAATTAATTCTAAAAGACAAGAAGTTAGTATTATTTCTATTGATCCAATCTGGGGTAAAAAAGAAAAAATTGTCGAATTTTAGCGCTTTTCTTTGTGACAACCGAATTGGAAACGGAGACAATTTATCAAAACTTGATGTGACAAAGCATTCCGGATCACAGGATCCGATAGCTGTTCCATATCTGATCTTTTCATTATCTTTAACAAAAACTGTGGCTAGATTTCCATAGATTAAATCGTAACTTTCGGTTAATTCACTATTTTTAAAGTAAAATGTACTATTAGTTTTAATAAAAACTATAAATCTATCATCTTTGTTTTTTATAATTTTTGTTACAAAACCATCAGCATCGGATTTAATATTATTACCTTTACTATTTTGAAATATTAGTGATGGTAATTGAAATGTGGAGTCCGTTGATTCCAGGTTCTGAGAATACATTTCCGAAGAAAGAATGGAAATGAACAATGTGAAAGTGATTAAGTTATTTTTCATATTTACCTCAAAATTTATCAAATGTCGCATAACGAACTAGACTTAACGACGTTCCTCGACCCTGAGTCCCGAAGGGACGTTAGGGACTGGAACGACGCTTGCGAAGGCAAGAGGAGTGCCAGAGAGGAATGTGTCGTAGACCGAGCGAGGCCTTGTGCCGAAGCGTAGCGGTAAGTCGCTGTTATACGACGTAGCCTATTTTTAAATATTAAGATTTGCTAGAGATTCTAAAGTATTTTTAATCTCTTCCATTTTGAATTTTCCTTCTGCAACTCCAATAACGAAATCATAGAGAATTTCATTTGGATCAAGGAGGTCATATCCATTAATATCGAGAAATACTAGTGTAGAGGCTAATGCCACTCTTTTGTTTCCATCCAAAAAAGGATGATTTTTGCAAAGATAGTATAAGTATGCTGCAGCTTTATCAAATAAAGAAGGATGTAAACTTTCACCATCAAAAGTCGTCATTGGTTGATGAATAGCCGATTCTAAGAGTCCATAGTCACGAATATCCGCCGCTCCGCCATACAAATCGATTTGGTTTTTATGTATTTGAATTACGTCCTCAATTGAAAGGAAAATAGTATCATCCAGCATTTATTGGGCTAGTTTTTTGAGAGTTTTTCCGTGAGCTTTATTAATCTTTTCTAAAGATTTAGATAAGTTCTTCTCGATCGGTTTAATAATTAAAGATTTACCATCAGTCGTAACTTCGAGTGTAGAATTTTGATCAATTTTAAGTAGCTCAAGAATAGGTTTTTCGATAACCAAAGCGGAGCTATTTCCGTGTTGCACAAGTTTTTTTAACATTTTTAAGCCTGTATTAACAATGTAGTAACATTGTATAATCAATTACAATCAAAAAATTAAATATTTTGGATGAATTTAATCGGATAGATTCAATGTGAATTTAATTTTGAAATAATTTAACACATTTTGATTTTTCCTATAATTTCATCTTTCATTCCGAATCGATTTTTAGGCTATGTCGTATAACGAACTAGACTAACCGACGTAGGCTGGCCCTGAGTCCCGAACGGGACGTTAGGGACTGGCCACGACACTTGCGTAAGCAAGGGGAGTGCCAGAAGCCTATGTGGCGCAGCCCAAGCGAGGGCGAAGTCCCGAAGCGAAGCGGTTAGTCGCTGTTATACGTCGTTTTTTATTTTTCCGATTAAATCAGTTATTAAATCATTTTCAGTATGATTATAAATGAAATCTGCAAATGCTTTATTTTTATTTATAATCACATTGAGTTCCAATAAGTTTGTAGGCTCTAAATTTAAGTAGGTTAAATATTCTTTATCTGAATAGTAGCTATTGATTTGAGGGAAAATTTCTTTGAAGACAATATGCTCTATTTGTCTAATGCCCATTTTAATTGCTTCATTAAAGTGATGGGAATTTGGTTCATAATCAAAAACCTGGTACACCGCTGATTCAATATCGATTTTTTTTCCACCAAAAAAGCTTTTATCATTATAGGTTATTAGGATGAAGTATTCTATGAACTCTGGTTTATTTAGACCATTTTTTAATCCGATAAGTAGATAATAATCCCCTAAGGTTTGCGTACGTTTACTTAACAAAAGAATTGGTAATTCTAATCTTCTCAGTAATTCCTCTCTAGATATTTGATGATTTAAAAATCTTAGATTATATTCGATGATTTTCGGGTGTGTTCTATATGTTTCGGATAAGATATTTAATATGTTTTTTATATATTCTTCATATCCAGATCCGCTTTCTTCATTTGGTATAAAGATAGTTTTTCCTTTGTCAAACCCGTTAGATTTGTTTATATACTTTGTCAGAATATTTTTTTTTGTGGGATAGTCTTCAACTTTCCAATCTAACGCTTCTAGGAAATGCTTAATTTTTGATAGTTGTATTTTCATAAAGATTACAATAGTTGATCGAATAAATTTTTAATAGTGTTTGAAATAAGTCTATTAGAGGTTGATATTTCAATAGTTTTGTTATATTTGCAAGTGTTGATAGGAATATTGTTTGGAATAAAAAAGTAGCAATTTTTTCTTATCATTAAATCTTCCTTGTTTAAAGATATCCATTCCTTTTCTTCATTGGGTAATACGAACAGAAATAGAATTAGGGGTTTCTTCGAGTTTTGTCTTGAGAAGAGGTCATTGTAGTTTTTTGATTTGAGGGGGTACTTAAAAATACCGGCTTTTGAATTAAATCTTGATTCTTTAATTGCTTTAATTTGAATATCTACCTCTCTACCGTTTGGGAAGTATTCTTTTTTCCCATCAAATGTAACTCTTGAATCTAATTCCTTAAGAGTGATGTCCACTCCATAGTCGTGAATAAACTCAACGACTAGATAGTTTTCGTGTGCAGCAATGGCAGTTATATATGCAATTGAAATTAATTCTTTTTTATGGTTTGCTGGTATGTTCATATGTTAGCTTAAAAAATGACGTATAACGTAACTAGCTTGCCGAAGTTCCCCGGAGCTGAGCCTACGTAGTAGGCGTTAGCGTCGGCGCGGATTTTGCGTAAGCAAGAGACGTGACGGAGGGGAATTTGGCGGAGCCTGGAGGGAGGGCTTGTCCCTCCCGGAACGGCAAGCGTCAGTTATGCGCTGTGCCAATGAAAATAGATAATTATAATACAATCTAAAGATTTTTATTCTTTCTATGATTTCTTAGTAACAAAATTAGTGAAATTAAACCTAAAAATATTGTTGTATATGGAAATATTAAGCTTGAAAGAATCGGAAACGCTTCAACAGCAAATTCAAAAATTAACATTTCTGTTGAACTTTGGTCAAAAGATTCAAATGTCATTGGATGCTCACCGTCTTCAATCCAAGCCAAAAGTGCGACTGATAATAAGGTTAATAGAAAATTAAATATTATTAATATAGAAATAGATTTTAATATTGTAAATAAGGGGATTAATTTTCTCATTTTCTTTCCTTAGGTGTAACATAAGGATTAATTCAGCGAAAGTTGAATCTTTAATCGGCAATAAAAGAAATATTAAACATACGGATTAATTTTAAAAATTTTTGATTAATTCTTCTGATAGCCTTCTATAATTCTAAATCAAATCATTCCAATTATTTGATTTAGAATTATTATTTTCTAAAACTAAATTTAGAATTTTTTCACGGAGATTGTTATCAAGTAGAGCTTCGGCACAATCTGGAATAATATTTTTTTTGGCATAATTGATAGGAACAGAGGAATTTTCAAAAGAAAATTAATAATGTTTTGATAAGGAAGAATTTTCAATCAATTGATCTTCATTTTCCCAAGAATTGGCTTCAATTATTCCTAAATCGGAAGTCCAATGTGCATTTCCATATTTATAAGATGAAAACAGTATCTGAGTTGGTATAAAATTTAAAAATTTAATTTTAATCATTCTTTCATTGAAAATAGGCTTTAGATACTATCTTATAAAAACTGTAAGAATTTCCTTATCTTTTACTTCTTCATCTAATATCATTTTACGAGTAAAACTTAGATTCATAGATTTATTTGGCATTGCGCATAACGAACTAGTCTTCCCGAAGTTGTCCGCCCCTGAGTCCCTGAAGGGGACGTTAGGGACTGGCACGTAGCTTGCGCATGCGAGCGAGTGACAGAAGGACAATTTGCCGTAGGCCGAGTGAGGGCTTGTCCCGAAACGTAGCGGGAAGACGCTGTTATGCGACGTCATGTAGCTATTGATTAAGAGCTTGTTGAATAGCTTATTT
>NZ_SORO01000011.1 GCF_004368965.1 Leptospira meyeri
TTACCCACAGCGTATAACAGCGGGGAAACGCTTCGCTGCGGCACTTACGGCCTTGCTCGGTCTGCGACACATAGTCCTCCGTCACGCTTCTCGCTACGCAAGAAGGCGCGCCGACGCCAACACCTACTTCGTAGGCTCGGCTACGGACAACGTCGTCTCCCCTAGTTCGTTATACGAAATGGCGATAAACTAAATCTGATTATCTAAAATCATAGAATGAAAAATAAAGAACCTTTAGAAAAAATAGATCTTACTGAAAACTTAAATTTAATTAAAGATTCCTATTTAGCAATTGTAAGAAAATATGGAAAAGTTCCAGAATTACTTAATGAAAATCTAAACAACTTCTTCTCAATTTGCATAGCTGCAGAATTGCGTAACTTTATTGAAACGGAATACAACGATGTTAACGATATATATAAATTTGTAGTAATTTCTAATAGGAAAACAGTTCTCATAGAAAAAACAATGATCCTGAAAAATATCAGAATAAATTACTCTAACAAAAACTCAAGTATCCAATTTATATCAGAATCAGGAAGAGTTTTTAATGATGACGAGTATAGTTTATTTCTCGCATGTACTCAAACTGAAAATATCTATCTAAATTCTCAAAATTTAGCACTTATTAAAGCTTATATTCCAATTAAAAAACTTTTTACCAAAGACAAAAATAAATTAATATGGCCTAGGCAAACCAAGCTTAGAAATTTAATTTTACGGTTTCTTTCTTTAGGTTTAGAACCGAATAAAAAATACTCAGAAAAAGAAATTAACGAATATCTTTCATTTTACTATAACGATTTTGCGCTATTAAGACGAAATTTAATAGACCTGAATTATTTATATCGTTCAAAAGATGGAAGTATTTACTATCGCCACTTCGTATAACAGCGACTTACTGCTTCGCTTCGGGACAAGCCCTCGCTCGGCCTCCGGCAAATTCCCCTTCTGGCATTCGCCTTGCGTTCGCAAGCTACATGCCAGTCCCTAACGTCCCGTCCGGGACTCAGGGTCGGGGAACTTCGGTAAGTCTAGTTCGTTATGCGTAATTGCTTAATCAAATTCAAAAAATAACAAATGAAAAAAATTACTTACAATTTATATCTTACTTTCAAAGAAAACATAGCAACAGAATTGGAAATCAATTTTATAAAAGAAAACAATGACTATTTCGCAAATTTTGAAGTTAATCAACTTAAAAGTATCCTCTATCCATACAAGCCGAAACTTTTGGTTAATAGATTTGAAGAAAATTTATGCGTTGAATTAATTAAAATAAACTCAAATTTGAATCTAAGTATAGATGATAGAAGTCCTACAATATTAGAAAATCCAATTATTAAAGATGATTCGGATGCACAATTAGCCTTCAAAATATATTTAGCCGAAATTTCAATGCATTTAGAAGATGATCAATATCTAATAGTTAGTATTACGAATATAAAGCATTTTTATATATGCAATTATTCCAACGAAAAGTTCTTAAAATCTGAAAAATTAGATGACTTACTTTTCGGAGGTGGACCTTTAATTCTAAATAAATTTACTGGCAAAATTTATGAAACTAGCTCCGCTCAACCAGAAGAAGATATTGAAGAATTTAGAATTCTTTACTTCCCTAATAATTAGAAAACCTCGCAACTACGCATAACAGCGGCTTACTGCTTCGCTTCGGGACTCTGCCCTCGCTCGGGCTGCGCCAAATTGTCCTCCTGTCACTCGTTTGCATCCGCAAACTACGTGCCAGTCCCTAACGTCCCGTTTCCGGGACTCAGGGTCGGACAACTTCAGTAAGCCTAGTTCGTTAATTGCAATTGGTTAAATCTTAAAGAAAAAATCAGCGCGCAAATTTTCTTAAGAGTTTTTAAGATAAATATCGTCGGTTCTGTTCGTGTGGCTGTCTCATTTCAATTAAGCATTAATAAAGATTACGCTGTGTTATTTTAAATATAAGAAAATATAAGAAATCTAAGAGAAAGAAAAAGAAAATTAAGAGCGAAAATTTACGCGCTGCATCTATACTCTTCGAACCATTATCTTTTACTATAGGTAACCAACTGCAATTAACAACGTGTAAACACTGCGCTTCGACACTTACGGTCTCGCTTGGTCTACGACACATTCCCCTCTGGCACTCCTCTTGCCTACGCAAGCGTCGTTCCAGTCCCTAACGTCCCTTACAGGGACTCAGGGCCGGGGAACGTCGTTTACACTAGTTCGTTATACGAAATTTGTGCAAATTTAATCTCTAAAATTAAAAATGCTGAAAAGAAACTATTGACAAATCATAGAAATTGTAATACACTCGTGATACAGGCTCAATATGATTAGCTTAAGATTACCAGAAGAACTGGAAAAAAAACTTTCAGAAGTTGCTAAAATTGAAAACAAAAGTAAATCAGAAGTAATTAAAGAATCTTTAGTTTACTACATTGATAATTTTGCAAAGCAACCTTCTGCCTATGAATTAGGTGAAAAATATTTTGGCCTATATAAAAGCGGCATCTCAGATAAATCCATTAACCATCAAAAGTATATAAAAGAGGCTTTAAACAAAAAACGTAAATGATTAAAGCAATTATTGATACTGGACCTATAGTTGCATTCTTCGACGAATCTGATAACTATTGCCTACAATGTAGATCCTTTCTTAAAAACTTTAAAGGAAGATTATTTACTTCTCTTGCGGTAGTCACTGAAGTATCTTACTTATTATCTGACAACAAAAGAATACAAAAAGCCTTTATTGAATGGATTGATAACAATGCAATTTCAATTTTAAATCAGGATAATGACCAATTTGGCTCAATTCTGTTTTTTATGGACAAATATGCTGATCGACCAATGGATTTTGCTGATGCGTCACTTATGACTATTTCAGAAGCTTATGAAATACAGAATATCTTCACTTTAGATAGTGATTTCCGATTTTATAAATCAAGAAAAGGAATGTCTTTAAAAATCATCAACGAAAACATGATAAAAGACTAATTAAAGCACAAACTTCGTATAACAGCGGGGAAACGCTTCGCTGCGGGACTTACGCCCTTGCTCGGTCTCCGACACATTGTCCTCCGTCACGCTTCTCGCGCTGCAAGAAGACGCGCCGACGCTAACGCCTGCTCCGCAGGCTCAGCTACGGACAACGTCGTCTCCCCTAATTCGTTAATTGCAATTAGTTGATTTACAGAAGAAATCGCGCAAATTTTTTTATGAGGGTGTTGTCGATTTACGCTTTGGAAGAAAACAATTCAAGTCTTTCTCTCCACGAATGTGCAGTTTGTTTATTTACGCTTTTTAAGATTTAAGAGAAATTTGCGCTCGATTGGATATTCCTTTCGACCACACTTTCATTCTATAATAACTAACTGCAATTAACAGCGACTTAACGCTTCACTTCGGGACAAGCCCTCGTTCGGTCTTCGACACATTCCTCTCTGGAACTCCTCTTGCCTCCGCAAGCTTCGTTCCAGTCCCTAACGTCCCTTCCAGGGACTCAGGGTCGAGGAACGTCGTTAAGTCTAGTTCGTTAATTGCAATTGGTTAAACCTCTACTCTAAAAAATCAGCGCGCAAATTTTCTTAAGAGATTTTAAGATGAATATTGTCGGTTCCGTTCGTGTGGCTGTGGCATTCCATTTACGCTTTATTAAAGATTACGCTGTGTTATTTTAATTATAAGAAAATATAAGAAATCTAAGAGAAAGAGAAAAAGAATTAAGAGCGAAAATTTGCGCGCTGAATCTATACTCTTCGCTCCATTATCTTTTACAATAGGTAACCAACTGCAATTAACAACGTGTAAACACTGCGCTTCGACACTTACGGTCTCGCTTGGTCTACGACACATTCCCCTCTGGCACTCCTCTTGCCTACGCAAGCGTCGTTCCAGTCCCTAACGTCCCTTACAGGGACTCAGGGCCGGGGAACGTCGTTTACACTAGTTCGTTATGCGTAAGTCGTTAAAATAATCCATAAAAAATAAAAGTTGGAAATTCTTAAAAAAACAGACTTAAATTGATTAAAAAAGTAAAACAAATCGGATGATCTATTTACCTTGGTTTTAAGAAAAAAAAATATCTCAATTAGATTTACTTCGGAATTGCAAGATTATACAAAATATTATGATTAAATGTTTTGAAATAGGTTCAGATAAATACATTTTACAAATCACAATATTTTCTATTATCATTAGAGCAATAACGGTTTCATACACGATTCCTGTTGCAGATAATGGTGCTGGTTATTTTGCATCCATAGGAATATTTGTTCTATACATTTTTCTGTGTATAACTTTTCAAATAATACCTATATTATTCAAATTGAAAGTTCTTTATAACAAAGAACCAAGCTTACCAATTATATTTGTAAAAAAATACTTCATTTCTGGAATTCCAATTCATATAATAATTGGATTAACTTCTTATCCTTTTATAAAACCGATTATTCTATCTTTCTTGTCTGATCTGGCAATTTTAATTATTTCAAATATTAGAACTAAATTTAAGCGAAGTAATATAAATGCCTAAAATATCTATAGGTTTCATAACGACCTACGCATAACAGCGGGGAAACGCTTCGCTTCGGCACACGGCCTCGCTTGGGCTGCGCCACATTCCTCTCCGTCACGCTTCTCGCGCTGCAAGAAGACGCGCCGACGCTAACGCCTCTGCGAGGCTCAGCTACGAGGAACGTCGTCTCCCCTAGTTCGTTATGCGACATTTT
Organism: Leptospira meyeri; assembly: GCF_004368965.1. Classification (NCBI taxonomy): domain Bacteria; kingdom Pseudomonadati; phylum Spirochaetota; class Leptospiria; order Leptospirales; family Leptospiraceae; genus Leptospira; species Leptospira meyeri. The sequence goes on from NZ_SORO01000011.1 coordinate 4,728, forward strand.
TTAAAAATAGAAATGAAAAAAATACCTTTAATAGTAATTCTTAACTTATTTAATTGTGCTTTGACCATAATTTCACCAGGCTTAAACTCAAATTACAAATTAACAAAAATCTCTAGTAATAGATTTCAAGAATCGGCTTTTTATGGATCTGCTTATTATGATCAAACGGCTTTCTATCTTGAATTTGAAAATTTAAAATTGATCTTAAACGATCCAAACAACGCTACTTTTAATAAAAATGATTCCATAAGCGCCGTTCAATTTGATCAAAATAATATTAATATTTTATATGAAATTTGTTACGATAAAGAAAAGAATATTAACATCCTAGATGATATTCTTAATTATAAATTCTCTTTAAATAATTTTGAAGCAATTTCCGTTGTTTCTTACTTTTATCCTTATTCATATTATTCGAGAGGAAATTATTTAAAGAAAATTTTGCCTTATTATGTTAACGAAAAATATCCTTACCAAAAGCTTATCTACAAAACAGGAAATGACTTTATTATGTGCATTAGAAATATAGTTTCTTTTAGTAAAAATGCTCAAAATAAATCAAATTCACTTGAAATTGTTACTCCGAGAAATTATTTAACTGGCTTTTCGTATGAATTCGATAACAATTTCCTATTTTACAAAAATGAAGAAATTGAATTTTCAGCTAAGTAATTTATATTATTAATAAAAAACGTCGCATAACAGCAACTTAACGCTTCGCCTCGGGACCAGCCCTCGCTCGGTCTGCGACACATTTCCCTCTGGCACTCCTCTTGCCTTCGCAAGCGTCGTTCCAGTCCCTAACGTCCCTCCCGGGACTCAGGGTCGGGAAACGTCGTTAAGTCTAGTTCGTTATACGCAAATTGCAAAACTTTGAAATATTAAGCCTGAAAGAAAAAATCAAAATATACATCTTCTAAAACGAACATAAATTAATTTATATATCAAAAATAGGCACTAGGTAATATTTAATTTAAACTTTATAAATATTTAATGAAAGAAAGAATAAACTACCGAAATTTTCTATTAATTTTTTTAGCATTACATAGTTTTTCTTGTAGTATCCCTACATTTGTAGCAATTTCCAATTATTCAGGTGAAAAAATTGAAATACATTTTTATTTGAAAAAGAATCTCAATAAAAATTTTTTAAGTGAAAATGATTCAACAAAAGATATTGATTTTCAAACGGAAGAAGATGAAAAATATAAAATAAAAAATTTCATCAAAAAATGGAAAAGCGTGCCCGCACGGAATGTTCTCAAAAAAAATTATTCAGGTAATAGCAAATTTCTAACAGAAAACGAAATTAGATATGATTTTAAAAATAATAAAATTGTTTTGATAGTTGAGGAATATACAGCAATTATTCTATTTGAAGGTCACAATTACATGCATCCCTTACCTGAATATATTTCAAAAATATCTTTTGAACACAAAAAAGGATCTATGAGTTTTGAAAAAGACTATATAAATTTCCCATTTTCTTATGAAGAAAATTGTAGTTGTCTAATCTGGAAAATTTACTAATGAAACTTTACAAATTGCAATCTGCGTATAACAGCAACTAACCGCTTCACTTCGGGACTCGCGCCCTCGTTCGGTCTCCGACACATAGGCTTCTGGCACTCCTCTTGCTTATGCAAGCGTCGTTCCAGCCCTAACGTCCCCTCCGGGGACTCAGGGTCAGCCTACGTCGGTTAGTCTAGTTCGTTATACGAAATTTTGCTAACCTAATATTTGCTATAACTCATGGATAAAATATTTAATAAAATGATAAAAGACGAACTACTGCCT
>NZ_SORO01000012.1 GCF_004368965.1 Leptospira meyeri
GAATTGTTTTCTTCCAAATCGTAAATCGACAACACTCTCTTAAAAAATTTGCGCGTTTTCTTCTTTTGATCAACTAATTGCAATTAACGAACTAGGGGAGACGACGTTGTCCGTAGCCGAGCCTACGAAGTAGGCGTTGGCGTCGGCGCGCCTTCTTGCGGAGCGAGAAGCGTGACGGAGGACAATGTGTCGCAGACCGAGCAAGGCCGTAAGTGCCGCAGCGAAGCGTTTCCCCGTTGTTAGGCGCAGTTAGTTTTTATTTAGAATAATTAATACTTTTCTTAATTTCTGGAAATTTGAATTTATTCAAAAACTCAGATGCCCATAGTAGTGTGCCTATAATTGAAATCCCCTTCCATATTCTTTGAGTTACTTCATTTTTACTAATTCCTGAAATTAATTTCGAGAAAAATTCAATGCTAAAATTTGCATGATTACGAAGTAAAACAATTTCTGTCAAAAGACTCCACAATGTATACGTGAAAATGTAAGCGATTAATCTAGTTGTTATAGAGAAGCGTCCTACTTTTCCACCAAACAATTTGTATCCAAAATTTGTTACGTAAAATATAACAATAGTAGATATCAGTGCAATACTAGTGTTTGAAGCTAGAAACGACCATAAGATAATTACTGGAATATTTATACAAACTGAACCCAAAAAACCTCTAAAGTATTTTTTATCTTCCTTATCAAATTCTTCTTTTCCTTTTTCTAATTCATACTTAATTTCTAACAAACATTTATCGCAATAAGGATTACTTGTTGTTTCGTTTGTGAAATAATATAGTTGGTATTCAGGATTTTTGCATTTGCAACAAAAATTATTTTCATTGATATTGTAATATTTAATTCTTCCTGTGATAAATTCAATTAAATTTATAATTCTTTCTATCGGTGAGTCAAAAGTTGTATCATGAATATTAATTAATATATATTCTTTTTCAATATTTATCTCTCCTATTTTATATTTTTTTTTAACTTCACTAAATTCAGTCTTTAATCGATAGATTTTTTTCTCATCAATATCAAGATCGCTTATCAATAGGTATTTTTGTTGATATAGGCCTTCCCAAATATTAATAATATAACCGTGCTCAATTCCTACTATACCATTGGGAGAGTATTCCCATTTTTTCTGTGTACCAATTTTTTCAAGATCCTGACTTACCATTTTGTTCCTTGTTGAAATTTAACTAATTGCGCCTAACGAACTAGGGGAGACGACGTTCCTCGTAGCTGAGCCTTCGTAGAAGGCGTTAGCGTCGGCGCGCCTTCTTGCATAGCAAGAAGCGTGACGGAGAGGAATGTGTCGTAGACCAAGCGAGGCCTCGTGCCGAAGCGCAGCGTTTCCACGCTGTTATGCGTAGTGCCTTTTGTTGAGTGGTAGTTTTTAGTCTTTGTAAATAATTTTAATTTGATTTGAACTAAATTCACTATTATCTAATGAATAGTTTCTAATTTGATTATTGCATCTATTCCTATTAGATTTACATGTGATAATACCCGAGACTAATCTGTTTCCTCGAAATTTACCTTCACTTAGATAATCTGGATTATATTGAATTCCTTCCGTAATTTGTTTGTTTACAAAAATTCCTTTTGTATACCACTCACCGAAATCAGCTGTTTCTGTTCCGGTACCATTAGTGCAGTTTCCAATACAAATATAGCCGTTTGAATTCCAAATTCCAGATATAACAGTACCGTCTGGAAATTTCTTTTTTCCGAATGCTCCAGTCAAAGGGCTACTATCTTTCCATTCAGTTTCTATAACTGTACCAGATTTATAAGTATAAGTTCCTTTTCCGGAATACTTAGGAAAATTGAATTTATCCCAATCCCAATAACCTTCATATACATCACCTTCGCTATAACTTCTCTCGGTTCCAGGAATTTGCGGTCCGTATGTAATCTTACCGAATCCATGCGGCAAAAGCGGATCGATTTGTAAATTAAAACCCGGAGGAACTCCTAGTTGCCCTTCGTAAATATCTTTGTGTTGATTGTTTGATACAAATTTACCATTGTTATTTGGACATTCGTTATCACTAAAACATTTATAAGCCATAGATCTACATGACATAGAGAAATTTATTATCAAGATAAAGAGAAAAAATAGAGATTTCATTTGCTTCCTTTTGTGGACTAACGTACGTTATTTTTTATTTGTGTCTAGTAAAAATTATTTCGGCATTACGCATAACGAACTAGACTAACCGACGTAGGCTGACCCTGAGTCCCGGTAACGGGACGTTAGGGACTGGAACGACACTTGCGAATGCAAGGGGAGTGCCAGAAGCCTATGTGGCGCAGCCCAAGCAAGGGCGTAGTCCCGAAGCGAAGCGGTTAGTTGCTGTTATACGCAGTAAACCATGTTTAAAATGCTTCTTCTAAAATTTCTGAATTTATCTCAATATCATTTTGTACAAATCCGAAAAATCCACTAATTAACAAAATTGGCGCAAGTTGATAATTCTGAAATGCTTTTGCTAGACCAGCAGAAACTCCAACATACGTTAGGGCAAAAGTTTTAGTTGTATTGAAATCTTTTTTTCCATTAGAAGAGAAATTAATCGAATATTTTTTGTTTAGAATATTTAAATCATTGCAGAAATTATAAAATTTAGATGATTTAAGTTTCCTTGTGCTATAAAATTCTTTTGAGTTACATTTTTCATTTGTATTAATTTCTTTAATTCGTTTCTCGTTTAGTCCAAAATAGATAGTATGAATCCCGCTATAATTTGCATAGAAGGGAATTGTTTTGGAAACTTTAACTTCTATTGATCCTACATAGATCCCGCTTGGGATTTCAATTTTAAGATTGTTGACATTAACTTTTTCTTTAAATTTAAATTTTGATCCAAATTTAAAAGAATCCAAGAATGTATATTCAATTAATTGGAAATCGATTTCAATTTCCTTTTCTAATTCTGGGAAATTTATAAAATTAATTTCGATTTTTTGATTTTTATTGGGGATTGTATCAAAATCAGTTTTAGAGTTAGTAATATCATTGGAAGTCATGCAAGAAATTAAGACAAAGAGAATTGAAGATTTAAGAATTTTCATTTAATAAATGTATTTTGGTTTATTGCGTATAACGAACTAGACTAACCGACGTAGGCTGGCCCTGAGTCCCGAACGGGACGTTAGGGACTGGCCACGACACTTGCGTAGACAAGGGGAGTGCCAGAAGCCTATGTGGCGCAGCCCAAGCGAGGGCGAAGTCCCGAAGCGAAGCGGTTAGTCGCTGTTATGCGCTGGACTTTTTGTATTCAATTTCTATCTTTTTTATGTATCTACTTAATTTAAATGGCATATAATTTTCTTTTAACATTTTTTCCCTTTGGTTTACTTTTAAGGAATTTGCTAAAGAAATATCATTTACTGCAGCGTATTTTAAAAATCGTTTTTCCTCTTCCGTAAATTCATTTATTGCAGGGCTAAATTGGCAGTTTCCAATTATTTCTAATTTCATTTTATTGAAATGTGACTTGCTACATACGCCAGCGCGTTTAAGAAGCCATTTTTCTTCTGATATTAAATTTTCCACAGATATATTGTTTCCTGAGTCGAAGGACTCAGCATATACTATTACCCAATAAGAAGCTATATAATCAAAAACTAAATTACTTGAAATTATTATAGCATAGCTAAATTCTTTTGTTTCATTTAGATTTGGGTATTTCGTGATTAATTTATTTGAAAAATAAGGATTTAATGCTGTTCCATCTTTTAATACTGGAAATTTTATAATATCACCTTGCTTAAAAATTAGTTCATCAGGTTTTTTTAATAATTTTCTGGTTTTCGAAGGATTTTTGCTAGAAAGAGATTCTTTGAGCTTTTTGAGAACTTTATCTCTAGCTTTCAGTGAAATATTATCCATTCCTAATTCTTTGTTTCTGTTTAAATCTTTTCCAAGATCAATTATTTCTATAGCTTTTTGGAAAATAAGATTATTTGCTATTCCATATTTATTAAATTGATCAGATAAAACTAACCAAAAAATATAATGGTCTTCATCGTTTTCGTTTGAAATAGTATCTTTGAATTCTTCTGAAATTATGTTATAGATTTCTTCATCTTTGAAAGGTAATTTTATGATACTTTTTATTGTAGTTTCGAAGTCTTTACTGCTATCGCTTGAATAGAGACCAGTTCCCCATGTTCCCATTGTATTTCCTTAAATTTTAAAAGTCTTGCGCATAACGAACTAGTGGAGACGACGTTTCTCGTAGCTGAGCCTACGTAGTAGGCGTTAGCGTCGGCGCGCTTTTTGCGAGAGCAATAAAGCGTGACGGAGAGAAATGTGCCGCAGGCCAAGCGAGGCCGTAAGTGCCGAAGCGCAGCGTTTCCACGCTGTTATGCGCAGTAGGCTAGTTCTTTTGTTCCAAAGTTAGTATATATTCTTTGATTACTGTTCCTTCTTTATCGGTAAAAACGAATTTGGCAAATTTTTCTTTTGAAGTAGATTCGTTTGTTGGAAAATATGCGCTCCTTAAAACATATTCAATAAATTCATCAATTAAAAATACATTTGATTTTAAATTAAGCCAACTTTTGATAAATTTAGCTTTTTTGTATAAGCGAATATCGGCTGTAATAAAAAATTGACAACTTAATCCATATGTAAGGTGGATATTGTCATTAGTTATACTTCCGAAGGCAGTCGGACTTTTTACATCTTCTGATACGAGTCCAATTAATTCAGCTAAAGAAGTTAACTTTAAAACCCAGCGGTTTAATTTTGATAAAAATGTAATGTTGTCTTGTTTATGGAAATCAAAAAAGTCTTGATAGTTTTTAAATTGAATTTGAAAAAATGAGGTGTTTATAGCTTCGTTTGCCATTTCCTTTACATCCATCATCTTTTTTTCTTTTGAAAGTTGATGAACATTTGGATAAGAAATCTTAATGCCAGCTATTTCTTTGAATTCATTTCTCATTGCTTTATTGATTCGAATAATTTCCAAGCCGTTATTGAAATCGCTCAGAGCGTCGGCTAATCTATTTATTAATTCTTGGTGTTTTTTGTTTGGTACGAATATAGATGCTACTTTGATGGCTCCCTGTAGCATCAAATTTAGAGGTTTAAGTATAAAATCAAAAGAATTTGAAGGCTTAATTTGCTCTATGCAGTATTCAAAATCAGCTTGCATGTTTGTTATTTGATAAATTTTCAGAGTAAAGTTATCTGATCTATCTTCTTGAATTCTGATTCCTTTGGTGAAACGGAATAAATTTTCTAAATCTTTTGCCTTATAATTTGAAGGACCTTGATTGATATCTAAGTAGTGTGCATGGCTATATGGTATTTGATAATAAGTGAAGTCGATGAAAGTCTCTATAACAGTGCCAAGGCATTGAATTGACGCTTTTAAATCTTTGTCCAATGAGTCTGGCTTGAATAGGTAATTGATAATATTGGAATCGAAATAAATTAGGTTTTCTGCAATATTAAATTCTTCTTCTGTAATAGTCATATAATTTTAGCCTATTGCGCATAACGAACTAGGGGAGACGACGTTCCTCGTAGCTGAGCCTACGAAGTAGGCGTTAGCGTCGGCGCGCCTTCTTGCAGAGCGAGAAGCGTGACGGAGAGGAATGTGTCGTAGACCAAGCGAGGCCGTAAGTGCCGAAGCGCAGCGTTTCCCCGCTGTTAGTCGCAGTGCAGTAGTATTTGGTT
>NZ_SORO01000014.1 GCF_004368965.1 Leptospira meyeri
AAACAATTAAACTACCTAGACTTTACAAGAAAAAGTCTAATCTAGATAAACCGCAAAACTTCGTATAACAGCGACTTACCGCTACGCTTCGGGACAAGCCCTCGCTCGGGCTACGCCAAATTCCCCTTCTGGCATTCGCCTTGCTTGCGCAAGCTACATGCCAGTCCCTAACGTCCCGTCGGGACTCAGGGTCGGGGAACTTCGGTAAGTCTAGTTCGTTAGCCGCAATATCCGAAAAACTTATGAGTCTAATACAACAATTCCAAAGTATAGATATTCCAACAATAGAACGTTACGTTGAAGAAATGGAACAAGAAACACTTTTCCTTGACTTCAAAACTGTAAGAGGTGGATCACTCAAGTCTGATGATGATAAGAAAAACTTATCAAAAGCTTTATCAGGATTTGCAAACTCAGCAGGCGGGTTAATAGTCTGGGGTGTTTTGGCAAAAAAGAATGAAAATAATATCGATTGTGCAACAAAATGTGAACCTATTCAAAACATCTCACAGTTTTACTCTAGGCTAAATGAGTTAACAGGAGAATATGTTCAGCCCCTAGTTGAAAAGGTAGAACATAAAATTTTAATTTCAGATCAAATACATGATATAGGCTTTGCTGTTTCCCTAATACCAGAAAGCCTTTCCCCTCCCCATATGGCTGTCATCGATGGACGTTATTACAAACGAAGCGGTGCTAGCTTTTATCCTTTGGAACATTTCGACCTCGAAGATATGTTTGGAAGACGTCGTAAGGCAAATTTATCATTATCCCATAAGCTTATCAATTCTCCTGGAGATGCGAATAAAATTAATATCCAAATCATAATTCAAATCGTAAATACAGGAAAAGGAGTTGCGGAGCATGTTTTTTTAAATTTGAAACCCTTGGCACCGTACTCAATTTTCGCCCACGGTTTCGGAAATTTCAATCATGGTTTAAAAAAATTACTTCGACCACAAAGCAATGATGGCGAAATTCATTTCGCTGCTACAGACGGAATTGTAATCCATCCTAACTATAAATTTGATGTAACACCAATAAATTTAACCATATCAAAAATTGAAGATAAAATTTATCCTATCAAAATCTATTACAAGTTGTATACTGCAGGAACAATAGAAAAAACAGGAATCTATGAAATTTCAGAAGAAATTCTTAGGGATGAAATAAAAAAACTTTTTAGTTAATATCGGCTACTGCGGCTAACAGCGTCTTCCCGCTACGTTTCGGGACAAGCCCTCACTCGGCCTACGGCAAATTGTCCTTCTGTCACTCGCTCGCATACGCAAGCTACGTGCCAGTCCCTAACGTCCCTTCTAGGGACTCAGGGTCGGACAACTTCGGGAAGACTAGTTCGTTATGCGCAAGACCGTAAAATTGAATTCAAAATACAGAATTTTAAATAGTTGACATTGTCTACCCATTAAATATACTAGGGATAGTGGAAAAGCGTGTCTGTCATTATCCGTTAAAAAAGATAAAAGAACTGATTACCGAAGGAAAGTTTTCTATTACAAAAAATGCTCAAAAAACTGCAATTGAACAATTTGGATATGGAGAAACTGAAATTATTAATGAAGTTCTAAATTTACATAATTCTGACTTCTTTAAATCAATGACTTCTCATAATAATCATTTGCTCTGGCACGATGTTTACAAAAAGGAAGGCAATAATTATAAACTTTATATTAAAATCCAAATTTCGAACAGTAATACCTTAGTTATTTCTTTTAAAGGAGATGAAAGCTTATGAAAGATAAAAAATGGATCGATTGTCCTGTCTGTGGTGAAACAAATTCTATGGTTTTTAAAACTGATGTCTCTGAAAATTTTAATATTAAAGATTATGGGAACCTTAAAATCAATAATATAGAAGGTTACTATTGCAAAAATTGCAAAGACGGAATTCTTACTAGAAAATCTCAAAATCATATAAATGCTTCTATTGCTGAATTTAAAGCAAAAAAAGATGCAGAAGTTACAGTAGCTGCTGATCTTATTAGTGTTGATGAAATGGCAAAGAAATTAAAATTATCCCGCCAATCTGTTCATAAAATGATGAACATTGGAAAAATCAGGTATGTCTTCGTTGGAGATATAAGATTGCCTTTAAAAAACCAAAAAGTCTCTCATAAATAACGGTCCAGCGCATAACAGCGGGGAAACGCTGCGCTTCGGCACAAGGCCTCGCTTGGGCTGCGCCACATTTCCCTTCTGTCACTCGTTTGCATCCGCAAACTCCGTGCCAGTCCCTAACGTCCCGCTGGGACTCAGGGTCGGGAAACGTCGTCTCCCCTAGTTCGTTATGCGACATCCACGATAATCTAAATATGAATAACAATAACTTTTTCCCTAAACGAACCATTCAAAATCAAAAAGGTGAACAAGGCGTAATCGAGTTCGCAAAATTAATTAACTCTGAATTAAATTGGATCTTCAGGAAAACCGAACTTGAACATGATTATGGAATAGATGGTTACATTGACATTGTTCTAGCAGATGGGTCGGTATCCGGTAAGACAATAGCAGTTCAAATAAAATACGGCGAGTCCTATTTTAGACATAAAAGCCATAACGGTTTTTGGTATAGCGGAGAAACTAAACACCTAAATTATTATCTCAACCTTGATTTTCCTTTGCTACTTGTTATATTAAACAAAACAGAGACGTATTGGGTCGAATTTAATATTAATCAGACAGAAAGGACATCCTCGGGATGGCGAATAAATATACCAAAAACCAACAGGCTAGATGCAAATGCCCGCAGTTTTATAGAAAATCTCGTAGATGAAGTACAAGATTATAAAGCTCATATTGAAGCTAAGTGGTATTATGATGACTTAATGAAAAACAAAGCATCACTTATTCTTTTTGATATTTCAAAGGAAGCATTTGAGAATCAAGATATTTCTTATTGCATCAGATTTTTCAATCGATTGTTGGAAAATGAAACCTTAACTTTGCATTGTCAGGGAAAAATCGAGATCATGACATCTGCTTATGACGCTGATCCTCGCGAATTGTATGAAATTCCCGAAGTGCGGAATTATGTAGCTCATCTTGAGCCTATTGTAAAATATTGGTTTTTCTTTGCTCCAACAAGGTTAGAATCACCAACATTACGTTTACTATTACTTTGTGCTTATTGCCATAAAAATTCTAAAGGATATTGGAAACCAAATAAGAAAGATCTCAAAAGTTTTGTGGACAGAAATTTCATTGGCTTGAATGCACTAACAGAACGACTTGGAATTTCACTTAACCGCAATAAACAAATTTCCGAGGAAATCATTGCATACTTTAATCATCATTTACGATAAATAAGTAATGGAAAACCGTAGACGTCGCATAACAACGGCGAATCGCTTCGCTTCGGCACAAGGCCTCGCTCGGTCTGCGACACATAGGCTTCTGGCACTCCTCTTGCTTTCGCAAGCGTCGTTCCAGTCCCTAACGTCCCTTTCAGGGACTCAGGGTCGGGGAACGTCGTTTACACTAGTTCGTTAATTGCAATTAGTTGATCAAAAGAAGAAAACGCGCAAATTTTTTAAGAGAGTGTTGTCGATTTACGATTTGGAAGAAAACAATTC
>NZ_SORO01000015.1 GCF_004368965.1 Leptospira meyeri
GAAGAAGGAGCATAAACCGACTAATATCGTCCAAAGACTTTTCATTATTTTTAATACTCAGAAGATATTTACATGATGTTCGCATAACGAACTAGCCTTAACGACGTTCCTCGGAGCTGAGCCTCTGGAAGAGGCGTTAGCGTCGGCACGGATTCTTGCGGAGGCAAGAAACGTGCCGGAGAGGAATGTGCCGTAGGCCAAGCGAGGGCTCGACCCGAAGCGAAGCGTTAAGGCGCTGTTATGCGTAGGTTGTGCTATTTTGGATACCGAATGTATTGAGATTTCCTAGAGCAACTACGACAGAATTTATATCTTTTTCTATATTTTCTTCAAAGGTGTTTTGAATATAAATGCTGTATACTGATACTAAATTTTTCTTTATCTTCAATTCTCCAATTTTAGATATTGAAGAGAAATTTATTCCATTTCTATGATATTTTTCCTCAGGGAAAACTAATGACTTAATTTTTTCATCCCAAAGTTGGGGATTATTTATTTTTATTAATTTTTTTATTTCATTGAAACTTAAATTATTCAAGTTTTCGAAGCTTGTTAAATTTTCTATAAACCATTTATATGTATTTTCGTCGCAAAGGCATCTATCCAAGGTATCTCTACTTATAATTCGAGCAGCATTTATTATTGCGGAACCATAATAGTTTTTTAATTCTTCAACATATACAATAGCATCGAAAGTAATTGCATATCTTACTTTTACAAGTCCGATAACCTTGCGAATATTTTTAAACTTATGTTGTGAGTTAAATTCGTTTAAAAATTTTTCGAAATAAATAGAAAATAGTATAGATTGAATTGGTAGGTCTAAAATTATGAATCCGCCATCACCTGAGTCTATAAAACGCTTTCTATCTTGAAGTTCTTCGTAAAGATTTGTGAAAAAATAGCGTTCAGTAGCTAATAGTTGATTTATTGTTTTATCGTATAGCAATTTGAATAAGTAAGGAATTACAATTTGTTGGTAATCTTCATATTGACTATATCCTAGAATATCGATGGATAAAATTGATTTTTCATTTTTTACTTTTTTGAAATATGCTTTTGTTTCAGTATCGATGTTCTTTCTTTTCGAACTTTCGTCGTAAAAAATATGGCTTAACGCCGAGTATATTTTAATATTTTCAAAACTTTCATTTTCCATATTTTTCTCTTACAGTTAAATTTTGCACAACTTACGCATAACGAACTAGGGGAGACGACGTTTCCCGACCCTGAGTCCCGACGGGACGTTAGGGACTGGAACGACGCTTGCGGAAGCAAGAGGAGTGCCAGAGGGAAATGTGTCGGAGACCGAGCAAGGCCGTAAGTGCCGCAGCGAAGCGTTTCCCCGCTGTTATACGACGGTGTGATTGACGAGGATATTCTTTTTTTAGCCTTTCATATTCTTTAATTGCATCGTCTTTAGAAGGATGTGATTCATAAAATCTGGTAATACACGTGTCTAACAAATTGATAAATTCGGAATAGTGTTTTGAAATCGAATCACTTTCTTTGAAGTGATTTAAGAGTTTTTCTGTTGGAAGATACAATTTTAAGAAAAAACTTAATATTGTAGTTGTAAAATTGTCGCTTTGATTTTTTTCCAATTCTATTATTGGCCAAAGTATTTCAAATTTTCCTTCCTCATATTGATTTACATATTTATTTCTTATTATTTCATTAAGCTCTGATACAACTCTGCTTTCTAAGAATATTCTCGGACCTTTTTTTTCGCTTTTTTCTAATAAGACTGCATTAACCATTGCTAATCCTGCTATATTTGTATTGTCCTTAGAAACTTCTCCATTTTTTACTGTGATCGTATTATAAAAGGTGAAATCTTCCGCGCTAATGCCACCTCGAAAGAGTAGAGGAGCAGCAAAGAGCTCATCTTTTCTATCATCTTGATTTCTTGCTGAGTTTAATCTTACGGAATATTCGTAACAATTTAATAGATATTCTGATAGTTGTTCGATAAAAATATTATTAGACTCTGATGATATTAAAACTGAATCACTCATTGGTATTAGATTCTGAAAACTGGATATTCTACCAGTTTCATAATCTGCATGAAATTTAATTTGTGATGAGTAGTTTTGGAGTAAGTCTATTGCAAGCTCTTTATCCCTTTGAATTAGATTTTTCCAGCCCATTATATCCAAAAACGTTAGTATTTTTGTCATATTATCTCCTTTAATATATTTAAATTTATCGCACTGTCGTATAACGAACTAGGCTTACTGAAGTTGTCCGACCCTGAGTCCCGGACGGGACGTTAGGGACTGGCACGTAGTTTGCAGATGCAAACGAGTGACAGGAGGACAATTTGGCGCAGCCCGAGCGAGGGCTCGTCCCGAAGCGAAGCAGTAAGCCGCTGTTATACGCCGTTTTTAATAGATAACATTTCGATTGTTTTTTTAAGATTTTCTTCCGTTTTTATTCTTTTCTTTGCCTTTTCGATTCCAATATCAGAGAACGTTTTAGCAATTTTCGGTAGATTCATTCTTAGATTTATTTCTTTAAGCAGATAAATAAAGTAAATATCGTTCATTATGTAATATTTATCTAAAACTTTGACACTTTTATTATTATCGAATTCAGAAGGTTTTATTAAGTCAAAAGGTTTCGGAAAGTTTTCAAAATCCTTATAGAATTGAGATCCATATTCTTCAAAAGCATTGAAAATTCGATCTAGAGAGTGAATATTTTCTTCTTTTTTTGTTTTAATTTTCCATTGATAGGCACCGTTTCCGTTAGGACTTAAGCGTTCTCTAATTAGACAAGATGCACAAGAAATTTTGGAAGGATCGAACTTTCCAGCTAAATCTGGTATAAAGTCAAAATGAATTGCTGTTTCGCAATATAATGTTCCACCCATCCAGGTTCCATATATTCCGAAAATTTGAATTATATTGTAATTTGTCTTTTTGTAAAAGTTGAAACCATTACCTTTCCAACCTTTCTCTTTTAATTTTGGAGCTAAAAATTCGTTTGAAAGTGTCTTGATTTCTTTTGCATTCATATGATTGAATTTACTATTAAAAATGGCGTATAACGAACTAGGGGAGACGACGTTCCTCGTAGCTGAGCCTACGAAGTAGGCGTTAGCGTCGGCGCGCCTTCTTGCAGAGCGAGAAGAGTGACGGAGAGGAATGTGTCGTAGACCAAGCGAGGCCGTAAGTGCCGAAGCGCAGCGTTTCCCCGCTGTTAGTCGCAGTGCAGTAGTATTTGGTT
>NZ_SORO01000016.1 GCF_004368965.1 Leptospira meyeri
CTAGTTCGTTAGTCGCAATGCAGAATAAAATGTTCAAAAACGTTAATCAATATATTTTAGAAAACAAAATTACTGAATTAATAGAAGATTATAAACTTGAAAAATTCAAAGATACTTTAACGGTATCACTTCCTTATGTAAATAAATTCTTCAAAGATGCATCAGATACTCACTATATCAAAGATATGTTATTGTCAAATGGAACTTATAATATTCTTATTTTAGGTGAAATAGGATATATTTTATATACTTTGGAAAAAAATATTACCAAAGAAATTCACAAAACATTATTAAAAAATGAAAAATTTAAACAAACATTTAACGAACTCCATATATTTTACTTTCTACTAAAAGCTGGGGGAAATCCAAAGTTTATTAATCGAACACACCGTAACTCACCTGATATCACTGTGTCAATTCCGAACTTAGATGAAATGACTATTGAGGTAAAAACGATTGGAATAAGCAAAAGAAATATTGAGAGAAGTGAGGTTTCCAATCTTATTTCAAATAACTTAATTCAATATGCTGATAAAAAAAATCTTAATAAAATTCATTTCGAATCATCTAGGTTTCTAAGAGAAATGATGTCTACTGAAATGGTAAAAAGAATATTAGTAGATAAAAAACATTATACAGAGTCATTAAATCAAATTTTAAACAAACATGAAATTTTACCTAAAACTGGATTTATTAAAATTCCATTTATCGGCACGCTACATTTTGAAACCAATGATAAACCTTCTAGTGGAAGTCGTGGATCAATATCTGGATTACAATTTGATTCATACGATGATTATAAAAAAATTCTTGAAAATGGAATTAAAAAAGCTTCTCTACAATTAGAGGGTTATCCCAATCCTTTTTGCATCGTTTTTACAAACTCAAGAAACAATATAATTTATTCAAAATATTATTCTAAAACTCTTAGTAAAAACTTTTCAGGAATCCTTTTTATTGAAGGCTATTTCGATGTTCAACCGCAAATCAGAGCAGAATTTTTAGCATTTAAACTAACTAAAGAAACAAGATTTATGAGAAAATTCGCTGCGTATTTGCCCGAGAAGAATAACCAAATACTACTGCACTGCGACTAACAGCGGGGAAACGCTGCGCTTCGGCACTTACGGCCTCGCTTGGTCTACGACACATTCCTCTCCGTCAC